>NZ_JAPZSS010000015.1:0-88992 GCF_027532015.1 Microcystis sp. LE19-131.1A
AAAGAAAAACTTGATTAATAATGTACAGGATTAATTCTACTACAAAATTGGAAGGAGGGGGCAACCATCGATCCCTACCTCCCACACTCCGAGAATGATTATTATTCTTGAGAATGAATAGTTTATTTTTTGGAAGTCCCCAAGCAAGGGGAATTATATCCCTAGATTCTTTAGGAATTAGCTTAAATCTTGCCGATATTTACGAAGGAGTTGATTTTAATTGAAGAATAATTGATGAATGATAACCTTTTTTCTGTGATCTAGGTTATAATCGGGAGGATTAAAAATTCTGTGACAGAGAAAATGCTAACTCGATCTCCTACCAAAACCCTCAGCTTAGAAGAATATCGTAATTTAGAAACTAGAGCGGAAACTAAACAGGAATATCACGACGGGGAAATTATCGAGATGACAGGGGGAAGCATCAATCATAATCGACTGGTACGCAATTTAATTCGCTTGTTAGACAATGCTTTAAGGAAAACTATTTATGAAGTCTTTCCCAGTGATTTACGACTATGGATACCCCAGTATAATCGCGGTTTATACCCAGATTTAATGATCATTGCTGGGGAACCATTATTTAGTGATAATCGCAACGATGAAATTTTAAATCCCTGTGTAATTATCGAAGTTTTATCTCCTTCCACCTCCGGTTATGATCGGGGTGATAAATTTCGTTATTATCGTTCTATACCCCAATTAAACCAATATCTTCTCGTCAGTCAAGAGGAGATACTAATAGAATCCTATAGCAAAACCTCGGAAAATAATTGGTTACTGCAAGAATACACCCCAGCAAGGGGAATTATATCCCTAGATTCTTTAGGAATTAGCTTAAATCTTGTCGATATTTACGAAGGAGTTGATTTTAATCTCAAATCCTAACTTTAGCTATCTTTTAAGAAGACGTACTAAAAACAATTTTACCATCTTTTACCGCTACTAAACGCAAAGTTAAAGGTCCAGATGTATTAGTTTTACTAGCAGCAACTGCCTCAAGTGTCTCGATAGAATTACCCGACTTTTTCACTTGACCAATAAAGTTAACTACCGTAGTTAATAAACCATCTTCCACTTGAATTGACCCTAAAACTCCCGCACTTCTAGCGCGAAATTGAGCCGAAGCTAAGAGTAAATCTAATCGCTTTTGTAGGTCTTCTTCTGTCATATTTTGGGGATCAATAGAAACGGTAGCGATCACCTGTTTCTCCTCAAAAACTCTTTGATTGGGAACCACATCAGCAAAGACACGAATCTCGCTTTCTCCTAAGACATAATTACCTGCGGAAAGGATTCTCACCACATATTCTTTACCGTCCTGTAATTGTTGACTTAACTGTTCTACCTGTGCTTTTGTGATCTTAACTAAACGCTGGTCAAAATTAGGCTGATTCGGTTGGGTGGCACGGATAGCATTTATATTCGCTTCCCGCAATAACTTATCAATAACAGCGACAATAGCTTGGGGATCGACAATACGAAAAGCTCCAAAAGATAACACCTGTCCCCGGAAAATAGCGATTTGTTTTTCCCGCAATTCTTGATAGGTTTGATAGTATTGTTCTAAAACTTCCACTTCCCGCTTAAGAAAAGCCATTTGGGTTTCTAAATCTTTTAATTTTCCCTCGCGCTGTTCCAAAGCAAAATTTTTATCCACAATCGATCGATCGAGTTCTCCAATACGTTGATCCCGGCGATCAATTTCTAGCTGTAGGGTTTTTTGTTGAGTTTCCAACTGTTGAAGTCGCGCTTGTCTGGTTGTTAATAATTTTTGTTGATTAGCTAACTCTTTATCTCTAACTTGAAGGGTGGTTTGTAGTTGATTGATCTGACTAGAAAGAATTGATTTTTGTTGGGACAATTGATCCCGTTGACTGATTAACTCTGCCTTTTGATTAGTTAAAATAACTCGTTCATTATTTAAATTAGCCACTTCCTTGCGAAACTTTTCCAACTGTCCCGAAACTAATCGCAAACGTTGACGAGAAGCTTGATAATTTTTATTAAGAACCTCTAGACGTTTCTGCACAGCTATCTGTTCACTTTTAGCCGTTTTTAAAGCCTTTTCCACTCGATTTTTTTGTTCGGTGGTTTTTCTTACCTGTCTTTCTAAATCCTTAATAGCGGCACGACGTTCATTTAATAGGCGATCCAGTTCAAAAACCCCTTGACGCAGGGATTTACTAGAAGCAAATAAGACAATTAAAGTGGAACCGGCGATCAAAATTCCCGTTACAATCGTCATCAAAGTTGCGGTTTGTTTCGGACGCAGATTAAATAAACGCATCCTTTTCTTACCGATACGGCTCCCTATGCGATCGCCAATCGCCGCTATCAGACCACCTAAAACCACGATGGCCAAAACTAAAATATAAGCGCTAGTCATCCAGAATTTAGGTAAATTGTTGACTGAGAGCGACGGGATTATGGACGGTAATTTTCTTCTTGTAAATTGAGACCATTTCTTGATCCCGCAGCTCTCCCAATAAACGGGTGACAGTGACGCGGGTAGAACCGATCGCTTCTGCGATCGCTTGGTGAGACAATTTTAGATCCACCCGGATGCCATCGGTGGTGGGAACCCCAAAATCACGACAGAGAATTAATAAAAAACTGACCAAACGTGAACCCATATCCCGGTGAGCTAAGGTTTCGATCATCATTTCCGTTTGCAGAATCCGCGAGGACAAACCCTGCAGCATCAACATTGATAAATCGGGATTATTGCGGAGGGATCTTTCTACCTGCTCGATCGGGGCCGAGAGTAATTCTACCGGAGTAAAAGCCACGGCATGATAAAAACGATCCGATCGCTGACCAGTCAGTAAGGATAGCACACCAAAGACGCTATTTTCCCGCAGTAGAGCCACGGTAATTTCCTCTCCCGCTTCATAGACTCGCGATAACTTAACGGCTCCTTTCAGCAAAAAATAGACTCTTTCGGCGGGATCTCCCGGGAAAAAGATCGTTTTGCCACGCTCGAACAACTCCACCACCGGGGGGAAATTGCCGCTGCCGATTCGACGGAACACATCTGCTAGGGGTTTATCTTGTATTAATGATAAGTCCATCTCACATCCAAAAAAGGGGAAAATTGTTTTTATTATCCAACGAGTGTCACCTCTATTAAACACAACCGCTCGCTAAACTGGGAAAAGTTTTGGGCGCTTTTTGCCAGACAATGGGGGAGGGGTGATCATTGCTGCCCCGTTATCTGTATCCCTATTATACCGAATCTCGCTGGGGTCGGCTATTGGGGAGATTTTTGTAAGAGAAACGAGAACTATGTTAGATTTAACGGGAAAAAACGCCCTAGTGACAGGAATTGCCAATAATCGCTCGATCGCTTGGGGAATTGCTCAACAACTCCATCAAGCTGGTGCAAATATCGGTGTCACCTATCTCCCCGACGAAAAAGGCCGTTTTGAGAAAAAAGTGCGAGAATTGGCCGATGAACTTAATCCCGCTTTTTATGTCCCCTGCGATGTCCAAAATGACCAACAGGTAGAAGATACTTTCGCTACAGTGGCGGAAAAATGGGGTAAACTGGATATTTTGATTCACTGTCTCGCTTTTGCCGATAAAGAGGGTTTAACGGGCGATTTTACCGCCATCCCCCGGGAAGCTTTCACTAAATCCCTAGATATTAGCACTTTTTCCCTAACCCGTCTAGCGCGATCGGCTAAACCCTTGATGACGGAAGGGGGAAGTATTATCACTCTTACCTATCTCGGCGGTGTCAAGGTAATTCCTAACTATAATTTAATGGGGGTGGCAAAAGCCGGTTTAGAAATGAGTGTTCGCTATTTAGCTGCGGAATTAGGTGGCCAAAAGATCCGAGTTAATGGTATTTCTGCCGGTCCAATTCGCACCTTAGCATCTTCGGCCGTGGGGGGAATTCTTGATATGATCCATCATGTGGAAGAAATCGCTCCTTTACATCGCACCGTGACACAAATTGAGGTAGGAAATACGGCCGCTTTTTTAGCCAGTGATCTTTCTAGTGGTATTACCGGTCAGATTATTTATGTAGATTCCGGTTACGAAATTATGGGAATGTAGTTTTATTCAGTTATTAGTTATTAGTTATTAGTTATTAGTGTCACGGGGTTCTGAAGGGGGATTTTTGACTTCTTTGGGGTTAATTGTGATCGGTCTGAAGGTTCATTTAATTTTTTCACAATTTATTCCCTATTTTCAAACAATTTCTCAATGATGCTTTTCATTTTTGCATTGGTGAAGGGATTGGGGAAGATTCGGCGAATCTCAGGATAGGCGATTAAAATGCGTCTTAGCCTATTATTTGTGTTAATCTCATCTTTACAGACCAAAACCCTAAATCGTCTAAGAAGACAATGGCCGCCAATTATCGGAATAAATCGCCCGTTTTTCTCGGCTGTTCTGGCAGAATCGCTATTTTTTGCCTCTTGATGTTATTATCGGCGGCAATAGGCTGGTTAATTGGGAAACAGTGGGTTAAACACAGCAATCAACACGAAACCGTTAAACCAGTTTTTGCCACGGAGGAAAATAATTTTAATTCTGCCACAGATACGGCATGGCAACGGAAAACTGAGATGAGAAAGCGTCGTCTAGAGTTGGGAATTGATAGTCAGTTTTTTAAAAATCTCGTCAATGAATTGTTTAACCTCCGCTATGGGGATATCAAAGAGGAAAAACAGAAACAGGAACAAAGAGACATTCTAGGAGCAGAAATACTCGATCGCTTAGAACGTCTCGATTCTGGCACTAGAGAAGCATTAGGTAGCTACAACGAGCAACAGCGAGAAAAATGGCGAGAACAAGTGAATCAATTACGCTTAAGCGGTATAGTCTTTAATTTACTCACTGATACTGCCTTTTTTCAGCTATTTCCCGAATTGACAGAAAGACCAAGTTTTGATACAAGCCTGGGTCAACTATGGAGTGGTTTGGCCTGGAATCAGTTACAATCTTTACAGTCTGGCCTATCCTACCAAGCGATCGAAAGTTTAGACGCGGGGGGGGAGGAAGTTATCGAGGCAATTCTCAGCGAGGGACAAGGAAAAGCCTATGCAATAAAATTGCGTTCCAGTGATCGGTTAAACTTAAATTTAGAGGCGGAAGGCGAAGTTTTACTATCTTTCTACTCTCCCACGGGTAATATTACCCTTTTAGATAAGTCTAGCGATCGGCAATGGTCTGGTCAATTACCCGAAGAGGGATTTTATGAATTAGTTATTCTCCCCCAGTCTTCTACCCCCGTCCACTTTCGCTTACAGTTAAAAGTAAGTCAATGAATTTAACCGTCAGTTATCAGTTATCAGTTATCAGTTATCAGTTTACTGATCACTGAAAAGCTCCCCACTTCCCCACTTCCCAATTTATAATTTATAATTCATAATTTATAATTGATAATTTATAATTTATAATTCCCACTTCCTCAACCCCTAATCTGCTTTTTTACTTTTTCCCATGTCTCTAACTTTCCAAGCTGTTATCGCTAAATTAAATGAATTTTGGGCTGATCGCGGTTGTTTAGTTGCTCAACCCTATGATACCGAAAAAGGTGCAGGAACCATGAGTCCCCACACTTTTTTAAGGGCAATTGGTCCGGAACCTTGGTCCGTTGCCTATGTGGAACCCTGTCGTCGTCCTACGGATGGCCGTTATGGCGAAAATCCCAATCGTTTTCAGCATTACTATCAATATCAAGTCCTAATTAAACCCTCTCCCGATAATATTCAGGATATCTATTTAGACTCCCTGAGGGTGTTAGGAATTAACCCAGAAGATCACGATATTCGCTTCGTGGAAGATAACTGGGAATCTCCCACCCTCGGCGCCTGGGGTGTGGGTTGGGAAGTGTGGTTAGATGGTATGGAAATCACCCAGTTTACCTACTTTCAACAGTGTGGGGGTATCGATTGTCGTCCCGTGGCGATCGAAATTACCTACGGTTTAGAAAGATTAGCCATGTATCTGCAAGATGTGGAGGCAATTAATAAAATTCAATGGAATGAAAATATCCTCTACGGTGACATTTTTCTACAAAATGAAATCGAACAATGTACCTACAATTTTGAGGCTTCTAATCCTGAGTTATTATTTAGTTTATTCAGTTTATATGAACAGGAAGCTAAACAATTAATCGATCGCTCTCTGGTGATTCCCAGTCTAGATTATGTTCTCAAATGTTCCCATACTTTTAATTTACTCGATGCTAGAGGTGTGATTGCTGTAGCTGAAAGAACCCGTTATATCGGCAGAATTCGCAATTTAGCTCGACAGGTTGCTCAATTGTATTTACAGCAACGAGAAGCTTTAGGTTTTCCCCTACAAAAGGTCTAGCGATCTGGGCATCTTTGGTGATGCACCCCTACCAATTGTACTGCCCTTCTTTTAATAACTTCCTTTTATCAAAAATCCTGTTTAAAAGTTATGGGATAGTGGGGAAGAAAAAAAGATGTTAGCGATAACATCTTTTTGGCATTTTTTACAATTTAACTTCAATATCAACCCCTGCGGGTAAATCTAATTTCATCAAGGCATCGATTGTCTTAGAAGAGGGTTGGTAAATATCAATAATGCGGCGATGGGTGCGGGTTTCAAAATGTTCACGGGAGTCCTTGTCAACGTGAGGGGAACGCAGGACACAATAAATCTTTCTTTTTGTCGGTAGGGGAATCGGTCCGATCGCTGTGGCGTTAGTTCTATTGGCAGTATCGACAATCTTCTCACAGGAAGTATCGAGTAAGCGCTGGTCAAAAGCTTTCAAACGAATGCGAATTTTCTGTTGTTGTAGCGTAGCCATAATTTCACCTATTGCAATTGTCAAGGTACAAAATAAAGACAGTAACGGAGCAGCTTTTAAATTCACTGCCCCGTTAATTAGTAGATTAGCCTACTTGATAATTTTCGAGATAACGCCGGAACCGATGGTGCGACCACCTTCGCGAATAGCGAAGCGCATACCCTGTTCAATAGCGATCGGGTTGATCAGTTCCACGGTCATTTTGATCCGGTCTCCCGGCATGACCATTTCTACAGTGCTGCCATCATCGGCGGTGTAGTCTTTGATAGTGCCAGTTACGTCGGTTGTGCGTACATAGAACTGAGGACGATATTCTTTAAAGAAAGGAGTGTGACGACCACCCTCTGCTTGAGTTAACACATACACCTCCCCTTCAAACTGGGTGTGGGGTTTGATCGTACCCGGTTTAGCGATCACCATGCCGCGCTCGATGTCGGTTTTTTGGATACCACGCAGGAGGATACCAGCGTTGTCACCGGCCATCCCTTGGTCGAGACTTTTCTTGAACATTTCGATCCCGGTGACGGTGGTGGGGCGAGTTTCTCTGATCCCGACCAATTCCACGTTATCACCCACTTTCACAATACCGCGTTCGATCCGACCAGTAGCCACCGTCCCCCGACCAGTAATCGAGAATACGTCTTCTACCGCCATCAGGAAGGGTTTATCGATATCCCGTTCAGGGGTGGGGATATAGCTATCTACCGCGTCCATTAATTCATAAATCGCATCTACCCACTCGTTTTCGCCTTTTTGGGCCTTGGGGTTTTCGGTCATGTAGTTGAGGGCTTCTTTCGCAGAACCGGCAATAATGGGGATATCGTCGCCAGCAAAGTCGTAACTGGTGAGAAGTTCGCGCACTTCCAGTTCCACCAGTTCCAGTAATTCCTCATCGTCCACCATATCTTTTTTGTTGAGGAAGACCACGAGGTTAGGTACACCCACCTGACGAGCCAGCAGGATATGTTCCCGGGTTTGGGGCATCGGGCCATCGGCGGCCGAGACCACGAGAATACCACCGTCCATCTGTGCCGCACCGGTGATCATGTTTTTTACATAGTCGGCGTGGCCGGGGCAGTCCACGTGTGCATAGTGGCGACTGGCGGTTTCGTACTCAACGTGAGCGGTGTTGATGGTGATCCCGCGAGCTTTTTCTTCGGGAGCGGCATCGATTTCATCGTATTTTTTAGCTTGGGCATTACCCAGAGCCGCTAGGGTCATAGTGATAGCGGCGGTGAGGGTAGTTTTGCCGTGGTCAACGTGACCGATCGTACCGATGTTAACGTGGGGTTTCGTCCGTTCAAATTTAGCGCGTGCCATTTACTTTCTGTTCCTTTGTTTTTTTTTCTTCTTCAGGTGGGTGAACAGTAATCAGTTACTGGAGATCAGTTTTAAGTTAGCAGTTATTAGGGTTGACCGATCGAATTTAAATGATCGGTTTATCCCCACTGCTCACTGGTCACTGGCAACTGATTAACCGTTCCCTTTACTTTTGGTGATAATCGCCTCAGCCACGTTGCGGGGGACTTCTTCGTAATGGCTAAATTCCATGGTGAAGATGCCCCGTCCTTGGGTTTTGGAGCGAATATCAGTGGCGTAACCAAACATTTCCGCTAAGGGAACTTTAGCGGAGACTTTGGCGATGCCGGTCTCGGTTTCTTGACCTTCGATTTGTCCCCGACGGGAGTTAAGATCACCGATGACGTTACCGATGAAGTCTTCGGGTACTTCCACCTCGACCTTCATCATCGGTTCTAGGAGAACGGGGGTAGCTTTCATCACCGCTTCTTTGATCGCCATGGAACCGGCAATCTTAAAGGCCATCTCGGAGGAGTCCACATCGTGGAAAGAACCATCTACCAGGGTTGCTTTCAGGTCGATGACGGGATAACCCGCGACGATCCCCGATTCGCAAGCTTCTTTCATCCCTTGTTCTGACGGACTGATGTATTCTTTGGGGATAGCACCACCGACAATTTTGGAGACGAAGACAAAGCCTGACCCCGGTTCACCCGGTTCGAGTTCGATGACGACGTGGCCGTACTGCCCTTTACCGCCACTTTGACGGATAAATTTACCCTCAGCGCGCACGGGTTTCCGCACAGTTTCCCGATAGGCCACCTGGGGAGCGCCCACCGTCGCTTCCACTTTGTATTCCCGGAGCATTCGATCGACGAGGATTTCCAGGTGCAGTTCTCCCATCCCAGCGATTACCGTTTGATTGGTTTCGGGATCAACTTTGACCCGGAAGGTGGGATCTTCATCGGAGAGAGCTTGCAGAGCTTTGCTGAGTTTCTCGATGTCCTGTTTGGTTTTCGGTTCCACCGCTACGGAGATAACCGGTTCGGGGATAAAGAGGGATTCTAGGATAACTGGGTTCTTCTCATCACAGAGGGTATCCCCGGTAATGGTGTTTTTCAGTCCGATCGCCGCTCCTAGATCACCGGCGCGCAGTTCATCCACTTCGATCCGTTCGTTGGATTTGAGGACGATCAGGCGAGCGATCCGTTCTTTGGTTCCTTTGGTGGAGTTGTAGGCGTAGCTGCCTTTAGCTAGTACACCGGAATAGACCCGCAGGAAGGTTAAACGACCGAAGGGATCGGCCATGATTTTGAAGGCCAGGGCCGAGAAGGGCGCATCGTCCTTGGCTTCCCGGATTGCCTCGCTGCCATCGGGAAGAATCCCTTTAACGGCGGCTACTTCCGAGGGTGAGGGCAGATAATCGACAACGGCATCGAGGAGCAGTTGTACCCCTTTGTTTTTGAAAGCCGAGCCGCAGAGGACGGGAACAATTGTACCAGCAATCGTCCCTTCTCTGAGACCGCGTTTGATTTCGGCTTCGGTGAGTTCTTCACCTTCTAGATATTTTTCTAGGAGTTCTTCATCGGCTTCCGCTACAGCCTCCACCAGCTGCACGTGGAATTCTTCGGCCTTTTTCAATAAGTCTTCGGGAATGTCGGTTTCTTCTATGTCTTTGCCTAGATCGTCCTTATATATATAGGCGCGCATCTTGACGAGATCAACGATCCCGCTTAGTTCGCTTTCTGCGCCGATCGGCATTTGGATGGGAACGGCGTTAGCTCTAAGGCGATCTCTTAATTGTTCGTAAACTTTGAAGAAGTTCGCTCCCGTTCTGTCCATTTTGTTGATAAAGGCAATCCGGGGTACTTTGTACCGATCGGCTTGTCTCCAGACGGTTTCCGATTGGGGTTGTACACCACCAACAGAGCAGAAAACCGCCACCACGCCATCGAGTACCCGCATGGAACGTTCCACTTCAATGGTGAAATCGACGTGGCCAGGGGTATCAATGATGTTGATGCGATGATCTTGCCAACTGGTACTGATGGCGGCGGCGGTGATGGTGATTCCTCGCTCCCGTTCCTGTTCCATCCAGTCGGTAATTGCCGTTCCGTCGTGGACTTCGCCCAGTTTATGAGCGACTCCCGTATAGAACAGGATTCTTTCTGTTGTCGTTGTTTTGCCCGCGTCTATGTGAGCGGCGATTCCGATGTTTCGCACTCTCTCTAGCGGGATAGTCCGTGCCACAGCAACCTCCTTGCTTTGCTTGCCAGTGATGGGATTTTGTTCTAGGATTTTTTACACTATTTACAATTCTATACTTTTCTTGACAGTTTTTTGGCGGCAGCGGTGTAGTCCACCGCCCTTAAAGTATCTTTAAAGTATCTTTTTAGTAACGATAGTGGGCAAAGGCTTTGTTTGCCTCCGCCATCCGGTGGGTTTCTTCCCGTTTTTTGATCGTGCCGCCGGTTTCGTTGGCCGCATCCATGATCTCGTTAGCTAGTTTACCAGCCATGGTTTTGCCGCCTCTGGTTCTGGCATAATGGACTAACCAGCGTAGTGCCAATGTACTACCACGGTTGGTGCGTACTTCCATCGGCACTTGATAGGTGGCTCCACCGACCCGGCGGGCTTTCACTTCCACTAGGGGGGTGGCGTTTTTAACGGCTTTTTCAAATACTTCTAGGGGTTCTTGACCGGTACGTTCGCCGACGGTTTTTAGGGCATCGTAAACGATGTTAGCGGCCAAGGATTTTTTGCCCGATCGCATGATCCGGCGGATGGTCATGCTGACTAAACAGCTATTGTAAACGGGATCGGGGGGAATAGGACGTTTTTTGACGTTTTTACGGCGAGACATCGGAATATTCCTGAATTTTCTAGGTTAACTTTAACTTTTGCTTGACAGTCGGATGATTACAGCCCATCTCAAACCCTCTCCTGCGAGTCTTCAGTCTCTTGGGTTAACTTTGACCGACTCGGTGGGAGTATTTTTTTGGTTAATCAATTTCCTGTTTATTTAGCGGCGGGTTTGGGGCGTTTGGTTCCGTACTTGGATCGCGCCTTTTGACGGTTTTTCACCCCGGTGGCATCAAGGGTGCCGCGAATGATGTGATATCTGACTCCGGGTAGATCTTTGACCCGACCGCCGCGAATGAGGACGACCGAGTGTTCTTGCAGGTTATGACCGATGCCCGGGATGTAGGCTGTCACCTCAAATCCAGAGGTTAAACGTACCCTAGCCACTTTCCGTAGGGCTGAGTTGGGTTTTTTGGGTGTGGTGGTATATACTCTTGTACAAACTCCCCGACGTTGGGGGCATTGTTTGAGGGCGGGAGATTTGGTTTTTCTTTTCGCTTTGGATCTTTCGTCGCGTATTAATTGCTGAATGGTGGGCATGATAGGGCTGTATCTAAGGTTACTCTGAACTCCTTGTTACCGAAGGTCAAATCGTTGACAAAAGGCCATTATAGCAAATTGCCGCTGTTGTTGTCAAGTCGCTTATTGTGCTTTTCTCTGGTTTCGGAGGTTAGAGATTGTCTTTTTCTTGGGCAGCGGCGGCACTCAATTCGGGCGTTATTAGACGATAAAATTACAGCTTCGTTGTTTTGGCTTGATAGTGCGATTTTAGCGATAATTATCACCTGATTAATCGGCTAATATCTGAAAAACTGTCTCTAGCTAACCTCATTTTCAGAACTGGTGTCTAGACTATTAGCTCTTAACGCTATATTTAGAGCGTTTGTACTGGATGCAACCCAGGTGTGCTGCCATAAAATATTGTTAACCTTTGAGGTTAACAATATTACAAGGGTCATCTACAATGGATATTGTATTTAAGGAAAAAAAATTTGAGAACGAATGCAATAGCCAAAGACTACTGAAAAAACAGTATGGAGAGAAGATGGCTAAGAAAATCAGGCAAAGACTCGACGACTTAAAAGCAGTTATTGTCTTGGAGGAAATGCGATCGCTGCCGGGACGTTGCCACGAATTGTTACATAACCGTGCTGGACAACTATCTCTAGATTTAGTTCATCCTCTCAGACTAATTTTTGAGCCGGCTAATATACCGATTCCTCAAAAAGCAGACGGGGGAATTGATTAGAAGAAAGTAACCGCAGTCGTAATTATTGGCATAGATGACACCCATGACTAATACTATTGAGAACAGATATGCACCGGATTTTATTTCTCCACCGGGAGAAACCCTTGCCGAAATCCTAGAAGAAAGAAATATGTCTCAATCGGAACTCGCCCAACGCATGGGCAGACCAAAAAAGACTATCAATGAGATAATAAAAGGTAAAGCGGAGATTACTATCGATACCGCCTTACAGATAGAGTTAGTGTTAGGAACTCCCGCCAGTTTCTGGATAGAGCGCGAAAGACTTTATCGGGAATATTTAGCGAGAAAAAATGAGAATCAAAGATTAAAAGGTTATTTAGGCTGGTTAAAACAAATTCCTTATCGCCAGATGACTGAATTAGGCTGGCTCAAGTTTGATGAGGATAAAATAGAGCAATTACGGGAGAGTTTGAATTTTTTTGCCGTTGTTTCCCCTGAGCAATGGGAGGAGATTTGGGGGAGAAATTTATCGATTGATTTTAGAAAGTCTCAAGCATTTGATAGCGATCGAGGGGCAATAACGGCATGGTTGCGTCAAGGAGAAATAGAAGCATCGAAAATTAATTGTGCTGATTACAACGAGTTGAAATTCAGAGATGCCTTGCGACAAATTCGTTCGTTAACTATTAAGTCTATCGAGGTATTTCAACCGCAAATTATCGAGCTTTGTGCGGCAGCGGGAGTTGCCTTGGTTTTTGTTCCTGAACTTCCGAAAACAAGGGTACACGGTGCTACCCGTTGGTTAGATTCTCACAGAGCTTTAATTCAATTGAGCGATCGATACAAAACAAATGATCATTTTTGGTTTTCTTTTTTTCATGAAGCTGGTCATATTTTATTACATGGGAAACGAACTTTATTTTTAGAGGGGCAAGATATTCGAGATAAAATTAAAGAAAAAGAGGCGGATGTTTTTGCGGCTAATTTCTTAATTGCTCCCAGAGATTGGCAGAGATTTATCGCCAATAATTCTCTCAGTAAAAAAGCTATTAATCAATTTGCCGAACAACTAGGAATACACCCTGGTATTATTGTTGGTAGAATGCAACATGAGCAAATTATTTCTTATCAAAACTATAATGATCTCAAGGACAAATATTGTCTAAATACGCAAGATTCCTTTTTGGTATTGACGAGCGACTCCCCAAAAGGAAAACTTCCTATCTCACCCTTGAGATAAATGCTGTAAGCGGAGATTACTATGGATAAATTTGGCAATAACTGACAAAATTGCGATAAAATCAAAAAAAGTCAGGGAGAGGATAGCTATGCTCGATCTTGCGAAATTAGCGGCAAAAATGCCAGGAATCAGTCAACATTTTCAACAGGAAGTGGCAGCTAGTCGCGAGCGCGTGCAACGGGCTAAAATTCTTTTAGAACAGGCTCAACAGCAACAGGAAAAACTGCTAGAACTCTATCATAACTGGCACGATCGCCTAATTTTCTCCGTTGCACTACCGATCGAACCTCTCGACACCCGCGTTACTATCCTTCCCGCTCCCGAAAGTCATAGCGTTTTTGCCACGGATGGTTCCCAAATTGCCCCTTCTCACCACGAAATCGCCTACTGTTATCTAATTAATATCGGTAGGATTATGTTGCACTATGGTCAAAATTTGCACCCGCTCCTCGATAGCATTCCCGAAGTCTATTACAAATCAGAAGACCTCTACATTTCTAAACAGTGGGGTATTCGCGTGGATGAGTGGATGAGTTATCGTCGCACGGTATTAGAAAGCCAAATGTTAGCAGAAATGGCTACCCGTTGGGTAAAACCCCCTGGGGCCCATTATGAACCAAATTTAGCCCTTGTGGATGGTTCTTTGATCTATTGGTTTATCGATAGTCTCCCCCCGGAAGCAAAAGATTTAATTTTGCCACCGATTTTTCAGTCTTGGGACGATTTAAAATCAGCTAGAATCCCGCTTATGGGTTATATTAGTGCTTCTCGTAGCACGGAAAGCTTAAATTTCCTCCGTTTACAATCTTGTCCCCATGATACTCCCAATTGCTTGATCAATTGCGGTGATTTAGACCCAGAAAAAACCCCTTGTCGCGTTGTCGATCCTCTCCGGGATGCTTCTCTCTGGGGTTATTTATTGGAACCGGGGCAAAGAAGTCCTTTTTGGCGCAGTTCTTTGAAAATACTCGATCTTTATGGGGATGAGCATCGCATTTACTTCTGTTATCTCCATGTGGGGACGGAAATCGCTAGGGTAGAGGTTCCTGCTTGGGTGGTGGAGGAGCGAGAATTACTCGATCGCTCTTTGAGTATTTTACTGGCCCAGGTGTTAAAAGGTTATGGTTATCCGATCGCCTTAGCGGAAGCGCACAATTTAGCTGTGATTAAAGGTGGCGATCGCTTGCGTTTTTTTGCCCTTTTGGAACAACAGATGATTAAAGTCGGTTTACAGGATGTGGGAACATCTTATAAGGAAGCGAGAAAACGCAGTAGTATCGCTTAATTGAGGAGACAGGGAGTGGGGAGTGGTTATGCTAAATCCAGTTATTGCGTGAGTGCCTCTCTTGATATGTAGCCCATACTCAACGGATTTAGTATTACTTCCCACTTGATCACTCAATCCAAGTCTTTGGGGGGTTCTACCCCCCAAACCCCCCGTTGGGGGCGTGGCGCCGCCCCCAAACCCCCCGCGCATTAGTTTTTCGGTGGGATGCTTACACGCAGCTGCTAATACATCTGTCACAATCTAACAGTCACTCCACTTGCAGGAGTGCCTCTCCTGATATGTAGCTTATACTCAACGGATTTAGTATGATTGACGAATTTGCGTTATTTCAGCTTCTATTTTCAAGTCAGGGAGCAGGGGAGCGGGGAGATGGGAGACCACTTCGTGCGCGTTGCGGGGGGAGTGGTCACTGATAACTGATAACTGGTCACTGATAACTGATAACTGAAAAAGGTGGGAATTACCCACCTTAAACTTGATTTTTGCCGAATTTTTCTAGCGACTGCTACGATCTTGATCCAAGACGCTGACGGGGAAATTATTATAACTAACGTGATGTTTGCTAGTTTTTTGAATTTCTTCTTTGATTTGATCTAGATCAACATAGCGATCGGCTACATTAATTAAACTATCACTGGTCATTGATCGCAAACTAACCACTTCCACTCGCGCACCACGGTAACTGACGGAATCGGCAGCATAGGCTAAATCCCCATCACCACTGACAATTACTGCGGTATCATAGGAACCCACTAGCGCCATTAAATCTACGGCAATTTCCACGTCGAGATTGGCTTTTTTGGAACCATCGGGTAATTGTACCAGATCTTTAGCGATGACTCGATAACCGTTGCGACGCATCCAGAGGAGGAATCCCTGCTGTTTTTCGTTAGTGCGATCAACTCCAGTATAAAAGAAGGCGCGCAAGAGACGAGAACCGGCAGTTAAACGACAAAGTAATTTGGTGTAGTCAATTTCGATACCTAATTGCAGAGCCGCATAAAATAAATTAGAACCATCGATGAAAATCGCCACACGGCCGCGATTTTCTAGCACTTGTTCAGGGGTGAAGACTGGGGCTGTATCATAATCATCAAACATTTTATTTTTCCTCGTTTGTTTGTTAAAAGTTTAGTGTTGGGTGTTTGCCAGTTGTATCCGAAAGGACAACAGACCTTAAAAAATAGAGTTATCAAAAAATTCCTTTAGGAATCGTTTAACGGCAGTTCTAGTTTAGAAAAGATCGGTTCAGGTGTTCCTAGTTGTGGATTTGTGGGTAATCCCCATTGACAGTGTTGGAAAAAAGAGACACTATCAGGGAAGTTTTCCCCATCCTCCGACCTGAAAGTATTAAAATCAATAACAAAACCTAGTTGTTGATAAATTTTACTGCTCAAGGTCGGTATTATCGGTGAGAGTAGGTAGGCAGAGAGTCTTACTGATTCCAAAACTGCGTAGAGGACTTGTTCTACTGCTGCTTGTTGTTTCTGTTTAAATAAACTCCAGGGCGCACTCTCATCGATAAACTTGTTACTAGCGCGAATCAACGCTAATATTTCCTCACAGGCTTGATTAAATTGTAGCGCATTGTACTTCTGTTCAACAATGCCCCCTAGATTGATCCCCATATTCTTAAGACGATTATCGTTGGGGATATCTACGCCAGTCAACTGGGGGGGGATATTTTGGCAGTATTTTTTGACCATGCCTAGGGTGCGATTGAGGAGGTTGCCTAAATCGTTGGCTAAATCTGCGTTAAGAATATTAACAAATCTGGTTTCCTGAAAATCGCCATCCTGTCCTAATTCAATCTCTTTAACGAAATAGTAACGGACGGCATCGGCCCCATAGCGATCAACCAAATCGAAGGGATCGAGGGTATTACCGAGACTTTTGCCCATTTTCCGCCCGTCTTTGGTCAAAAAGCCGTGGCCGAAGACTCTTTTAGGCAAGGGTAAACCCGCCGACATTAGCATAGCCGGCCAATAAATGGCATGGAATCTTAATATATCTTTACCGATCAGATGCAGATCGATCGGCCACCATTTGGCCAAGGCATTTTCTAGGGTGGGTTCGTCTTCGGGGTCGAGAAGGGCGGTAACATAGCCAAGAAGGGCATCAAACCAAACGTAGATGGTATGCTGACCATCGTGGGGAATGGGAAACCCCCAAGCCACATTAACCCTAGAAATGGAGAAGTCCTGTAGTCCCTGGTTGACGAAGTTGAGAACCTCATTACGTCGGCTTTCCGGTTGAATAAAATCGGGTTGTTCTTGGTAAAATTGTTCTAGTTGCGTCTGATACTTAGAGAGACGGAAAAAATAGTTTTCCTCGTCGCGCCATTCGGCGGCCAGATTAGTATGAATGGGACAACAGCCATTATCTAACAGTTCTCTTTTTTCCTTAAATTCTTCACAGGCGACGCAATACCAACCCTGTTGGCGATCGAGATAGATATCGCCCTTTTCCCAGACTCTTTCAAAAAATTCGTTAACAATTGCCTGATGACGGGGGGCAGTGGTGCGACTAAAGCGATCATACTGGATCTGTAGCTTGGCCCAGAGATTGGCAAAACTGGTGGCTATGCGATCGCAATGTTCCTGGGGATTGAGTCCTTTGGCTGCCGCAGTCCGTTCGATTTTCTGTCCGTGTTCGTCGGTTCCTGTAATCAGGAGGACAGAATTGCCCTGTAACCGCTGCCATCGTGCCATAACATCCGCTACGATCGTCGTGTAAGCACTACCGATGTGGGGGATATCGTTGACATAATAAAGAGGTGTTGTTAAAGCAAATGTTTTTCGCTCATTCAAATCATTCATGAAATTTATTTTTTTAAATAGACGAGGCTGCCCCAAGGCTGATCCGTAGATGATTGGGAGACAATCCCTATGTTTTATGATCCTCTAATTCTGTTTTATCCTTTAGTTGTGATCTAAGTCAATAAAAACAATCTTAAGGCCGATTTTTTTTCTCCATGACGCTGCTTACCCCCCTATCTACCTCTCGTTTAATTCTTGATACCACGCGCACGAGTCTGTTTACCGTCGGTCAAGAAAATCTACCCAGCCAAGGAGTGGCGATCGTGGTAAGTAACCATCGCAGCTTTTTGGACGCGCCGATCTTAATTCAAGCTTTGGGCAAAACTCTCCCGATCGCCTGTCATCACTACATGGGAAAAACGCCGCTTTTGCGGGAATTAATCGGAGAATTGGGCTGTTTTCCCTTTGATACTCCCGAAAAGCGCCACCAGACTTTTTTTCGGCAAGCAACGGATTTTTTACAGTCCGGACGATGGATCGGTTTATTTCCAGAAGGTGGATCGCCGATGTTAAATTTGACTGCTCCTCGTCAAATTAGCCGTTTTCAAAGCGGATTTGCCCATTTAGCCTTGGGTTGTCCCGTGGAGAATCTATCTGTCTTACCTGTGGCTATTCTCTCCGAGTCGGAAACTACTATTAGTCCTTTTCCCGTGCGTTTGCTGCGCTTATTAGATACCACAGAACCTTTATTCGATCAAGATGGTTGGCATCCCGTTGTCTTTTATCATCGTGTCAAGGTGGCGATCGGTCGTCCCTACCGAATTACTGAAAGCGATCGCTCAGATTATCAAGGTAAACAAGGAAAAAAAGCCCTTAATCGTTTAATTGGTCATTGTCAGTCGGAAATTGGCGATTTATTGCTGAAAGGGTAAGTCAGGAGGCAGTCGGCAGCTTTTTTCTTCCCACTTCCTAACTCATAATTCATAATTCATACTCCTTTTTCTGATTGCGCCAATATTCTGACTAGCTCTGCTTTCTTCATCTTGCTTAAACCAACGATTCCTTTTTCTTTGGCTAGAGTCTTTAATTCAGAAACAGTCTTGAGTTTGAGAGTTTCTTCTGAAAACTCCTCAATCACTGCATCTTGTTGAGATTCAGGAGTGAGATAAAAGACAGTTTTGAGTAAATCTAATCCCTTCCCTTTTGTAATTCCACACTTGAGGGCAACAATTGAATCTAAACTCTTCCAGAATTGACGGGGAGCTTCATCAATCCTAGCAGTAGCAGTAGCTAATTTAACTGTTTTCAGTGGGCTATTCGGTTGTTCAATTAAGAACTGTAAAGCAGATTTAATTTCTTCTCTTGAAGCTGTTGACAGATTTAGTTTTGGGGTTTCTTCTCTTGCCAAAACTCTGGATATATTCCTAGCATCTTCTGTTCCATCGGCAATAATACACCAAATTCTTTCTAGTCCAGCCCTTTCAGCCACAGCATAAACAAATGAGTTGCCGATAACTTCATAGCGATCCTCTGATAGTTCTTTCACGATTACAGGCAGCCAATTGCGTCCACCTGTCTGCTGTAATAGTTTGGCAGCAACTTCAATTAAAAAACTATCAGCATCGGTCCCATTAGTAATTTCTATTTCATCTAAGTAGAGATACTTCAAAGTACCAATATCGGTATATTCCATCATTGTAAAAAATACTCCTTTGCTAAGTCTTTGTAGTATTCATGAGCGGAACGATTTTTATAAACGGCTGGCACGCGAGCGAAGGCAGCACTGGCTATAATAGCGTATTCTGGCAGGTGATGAATATGTAAATCTTTTTTGGCATTAGTATATCTGGGATAAAAATAGTGTACAAGGTTTTTGTCATTTTTTAGTATTTGATTAATTTCTTTTTGGGCAAGCTGTAACTGTGGTTGAGTAATCTTCTCACCGTTGAAAAAAATTGGTAAGGCTATGGGAGTCCCATCTTTTTTCAAATTTTGCATTTGCGGCAGAAACTTCTTGATGGCAATGGCTGCATTATTAAGGGAGAATGAATTGTTATGTTTTGTGGGTAAGAGGACAACATCGGCAGCATAAACAGCCAGCCGGCTAGTAAATCGCCAATTGGGAGCTGCATCTATAAAGATGTAATCATATTCATATCTAGCTAAGTCTAATTTTTTATGGAGAGTGGACACTGTCATTTCAGGATGAAAGTCAGATTCCGTCAGCCCTGATATTTTATTATCAGCAGGAACAACATCGAAGGTAATTTGTAGTTTTGTATTCTTAAAAATATAGGGACGAATCACTGATCTTAGATCAATATTGCGGTCAGTTAAAGCCTTTTCTAGGAGGCCATCTTCTGGGTTTATATTTAGGAGAGAGCTAGTTAAATCTCGTTGATTAAAATCAAAGTCTAAAACTAGAACTTTTTTACCTAAAAAAGCAAGAATAGCCGCAAGATTTACAGTTGTGGTGGTTTTGCCTACACCGCCTTTATTGTTGTAAACAGTAACCGTTAATGCTTTGGGAGTATTGTCAATTTTTGTCTTGATCAGAGCTATAGTATTATCAATGTTATCAGGAGTTAGCTCTATGCAAGTAGTGGCAGGAAAAATGATTTTACCATGTTTTCTAAATAACTGGATGTGTGAACCGTTAGTGATAATTCCCCATTGGGCTGCTTGACACTTAGTCCCTAATAACTGACGCTTTAACTGATTGACAGTTGCCTTATAACTTGGACTATTTTCAGTTAGGTTAATATCTCTACCCTTTAACTCTATCAGCAGAAAAGGATTACTCTTTGTCTGTAAAAAAATATCGTTTGCTAGGTTTCTCCGAGTGGCAAAGTCGGTAATCCCACCGCCTCCCGTGTCGTAACTTGGGATTATCTCCGTGGTTGAAAATCCTAAATATGATATCAGGTAACGTGCAAAGTTGGTGCTAACGATCGCTTCCCGCGCATCTTGAGGCAAATCCTCAAGATAAGATTTGAGACTTTTTACTTTGGGGGTGTTATCTTTCATTTCAGTTCACAAACTATAGACTAAAGTTAATGAATTGCTCTTTTTTTGAGTATAACACCCCATCACCCTATCACCCCTTATGGAAAAATTAACTAATCTCGATCGCATTGCTGAAGAAATTTTAGGTTTAATTCCAACAGAAACGGTTATCATTGCCGAATTTGACGGTGATAGTATTGATTATCGTGCGGGTGCGGGTAAAAATACCCAGGCAATTGTGGGCAAAAGGGGTGATATTGCCACGTCGGGATTGTGTACGGTGGTTTATCAGGGGAGTTGTCCGGTGGTGGTGGGACAAACTCTAGGAGATAATCGCATTCGTCAGGATATAGCGGTCGCTTTGGGGATAAAAACGGCTTTAGCTGTGCCAATTAGGGTTAATAATCAGTTATTTGGCGCAGTAATGCTGTTAAACCGTCTCGATGGTCAGGAATTGACCGATCGAGATAGTTTGTTAGTGGAGGAATATCTGAACTCGCTACTCAGAGATGAGGGATAGAAGCGGTTGGGTAATCCAGTTAAATGCTACGGCGATTTGATGGTTAAGGGTGGGCAGACGGTAGAGATAGACTAAGCGACGGGTAAGATGGGCAAGGGGACCGGCTAATTCTAGTCCTAAACCGCTAATCGTAGCTTCATCGATGCCGAGGGTCAACATTTCGCCTAAAGGTTGATAACGGAAGGGTAAAGCTGGTTTATCGTGGAAACTCGCCCAAATATTCCAAGCGCAGTAGTCGGACTGTTGAAGGGCCACTTGGGCCGTGGCAGCGTATGGTTTATCCTCTTGGTCGCGACTATCGGCCGCATCGCCGATCGCGTAGATACTGGGGTTTTCGACAGTTTGTAAATATTGATTAACTTTTAGTAATTTGCGCTCACTATGTGCTATGGGCAAATTAGCGATCAGTGGGGAGGCGATCGGGCTAACGGTCCAGAGAATTAGATCAACGGGGATATTGTCGATCTGTCCTTTGTAGTCAAGGGAGAGGCGATCCGCTTGGATGTCGGCGACAGTGGTTTCTAGGTCTAACCAAACCAGACGTTTTTCTAGGGCTTTTTTGGCGGTGTCGCGGTTAAATTGGGTTGAAGGTCCAAGTATATCGCTATTTCTTTCGATCAGACGAATTCTTCCCCTTTCTCCGAGACGATCGGCCAGCTTACAGGCTAATTCTACGCCGCTATAACCGCCCCCGATAATGGCGACCCGGATTTTATCGCGATCGGATTGTTCTAGGGTTTTGAGTCGATCCCGAAGACGATAGGCATCCTCTAGACTACGAAAGGGGATAGCGTGGGTTCTGGCCCCGGGTAGGAATTCAAGGGAGGATTGACCACCGAGGGCGATCACGAGGCGGTCATAGCATATATCGTTTTTATTGTCAAGGGTTATTTTATGATTATTAACATTGATCGCCGTGACGGTTCCCTGTTGGAAGTTAACGGGGGTATTGGCGAGCAATTCGCTGAAAGGGGGAGCAATTTCCCAGGATTGTAGTTCTGAGGTGACTAATTCGTAGAGAAGGGGAGAAAATAAAAAGTGATCGCTTTTATCAATTAAGGTAATTTGGGGAGGGTGTTGATCGCTCCAAGGCAATTGACTCAAACGCAAAGCAGTATAGAGTCCACCAAAACCACCACCGAGAATACAAATTTTTGGGTTTGAGTCAGTCATATCGATCGCTGAGGGTTTTGTTTCTTATTTTGACACTCCCTGCCATAAAATGGACGGGGAAACTTAAACCCAAATTTTCGGTAAACCAGGAAAGAAAAATAGTTTTTATTTATCTACCCAGCCAAATCGTCAGCAAAGCCAAAATTGTAGCCAGAAAAAGGATATGATTCATCCAATCATCGAAAGACCAATTTTTAAACATAATTTAGTTCCTTAAAATCGAGGCTTACTGCTCAACAGCTTACCTTAATTTCTAATAGAAGTGCTATCGGGTGCAGCCGGTTGACCCGGGCAATCTATTAAGATTAGTTAAGGGCAGTAAAGGAATCGTTAAATCAATCATAAATTGTCATAGTCCATTTCCTCCAGAGCCTAGCATAGAGGGGAAGCCTCCTTTATACCCAGGTAATTGCATGAATGGACTACAACAACAGATTATCAGTCTTGATCGGAAAGTCGATCATCTACAGGATATTGTCGAGAGCCTCAGCCGGCAAATTGCTATCCTAGCTGGGGATAAATCGAGTCGTTCTCCGCGTGAATCTTTGGAAATGGTCGGTTTTTCCGAGTTATCCGATAATAGCCTCTACGATCATAAAGATATTCTCCGAGATCACGGTGGCAAACAATCCCCGGCTGTCAATGGAGAAAATTCTTTTTCCGATGAAATCCAAATTCGCCGATTGACGGCACAATTGACGGCGGCCTACAATCGCATTGCAGCTCTCGAAGAACAATTACTCAGCTATCGCATCCATTCCTAGTTAATTTCTGCCCAGGGGATTGGTTAAACCGGGTAAGGTGGGATTAGTCGGCAAATTAGGCAAAGGATTGCTATTTTCTATTGTGGGATTGTTAGCTTCCCCCGATAGAGTGGCTAAGGCCACGCGATCGCCACCCACCTGTCGCAGTAGGTCTAAAACCCCAACCACTTCGTTATAACTGGCATTACGCGAAGCATTCAGTACCATCAGTCCATTGGGACTATATTGATGATAATTCTTGATTGCCTCGAATAACTGGGGGCGAGTCACCATCTGTTTTTCGACGTAGAGTTGTCCGAAATCATCGAGACTAACCACCAACATTTCCCGCATCGGGGTGGTGGCGGTACTAGCTTTCGGTAAATCAAGACTGATAGCCTGTTGGCGAGATAATCCCACTGCACCGAGAATAAAGAAGGTGAGAATACAGAAAATTACATCGATCAAGGGAATGATGTTAACCTGCACATCCTCTTGAATGCGGTGTTGATCATGCCATAATTTCAGGGGACGAGCCGTAATATGGCTACTTTTGGGCTTTTTGTGGTTAAGAGATTTAGTTTCGGCCATGGGTTATAGGGGGGAGACTTAGCGATCGAGAGGTTTTTCTAGGTTAGCACTGAGGGCGTATTGTTGGTCTTCTCCATCTAGCCAACGTTGACGGTAGATAATTTCTAAATCACTGCCGGCCTTGCGAAAAATTCTAGCTTGATTGAACCAGAGTCCCTGAAAAATGCGATAGAAAGCGAGGCTAAAGATAGCGACAATTAAGCCGGTAGCGGTGGAAATTAAAGCTTCACTAATACCTAAAGTTACTCCGGCTGTGGAGGAAGTTCCCAGGTCACTCAGTTGAATATTGGCCAAAGAGGTAATTAAACCGAGTACCGTCCCTAATAATCCTAGCAGGGGAGAAAGGGCGATGACTGCCTCAAGGATTTTATCGCCCCGTTTCATTAGGGATAATTGTTCATCGGCAGCCGATTCGAGGGCAAAGTGAAAAACCTCTGGATCTGGATTTTCTAAGCGCAGGGGTGCGTAGAGATAGCTACCGATGGGGTGATTGCGGGAATCCCTAGCGACTTTTGCCGCTAAGTCCCAGTTACGGGTGGCCGATTCCATAATCCGGTTTAAAATCTGGCCTTCACTGAGGAGGGTGCGACTCCAAAACCAAATTCGTTCGATAATAGTGCTAAGAGCTAAAATAGACAGAAAAAGCAGCGGCCACATGGCCACTCCGCCTTTTTGGATTAAATCAGTTATACTCACGAGTTGTTTTGTCCCTCCTGGGCGATCGGGTAATGATTATAGTTTAAGGATTATAGTTTAAGATTTAGCTTAATCGATTGACATTTATAGTTCTCACGCTGACTTAGAATACAGGATGAGATGGGGCTTTTCAAGAGGCCAGAAGATATCAGAAAAGGGATTGCCCTGACTCTATTGGAACCTAATTCGGGGCAGAGAAGTCTAAACCACGGTTATCTAACCGTCCCTACTTTTTGCCGCAAACCCTATATAAAAAAAGGAGTGAAAATAATCACTCCTACTGATAATCACAAGAAAAACTGGCTTAAACCTAGAGAGCGTTTGCCCCCGCTACTACTTCTAACAATTCTTGCGTAATAGCGGCCTGACGCGCTTTGTTGTAGGTACGGCTTAAAGTGCCAATTAACTCGCTGGCGTTCTCGCTGGCGTTACTCATCGCCGTCATCCGGGCTGCTAATTCACTAGCCGCTGATTCCTGGAGAGCGCGCAGTAATTGGTTATTTAAGTACAAAGGTAGCAGAGAATCGAGAATTTGGACGGGATTCTGCTCAAAAATCATGTCTTGGGGAAAAACCTGCGCCGGTTGGCTGGCCATTTTTTCCCGTTGTACCTTAAATTTTCCCTCTTTAGTCACCAAACGGAAAATCTCGTCATCCTGTACCGCTAAACCTTGAGTAGTTAAAGGTAACAGGGTTTGAATCACCGGAGTGGAACTGATCAGGGAGATAAAACGAGTATAAACCAACTCGACGCGATCAACTGTTTCCGATAAAAATAAGGAAAGCAATTCATCCCCAATCGTGCCAGCTTCATCGGCAGTGGGAATCTGTTCGAGGTTAATAAATTTAGCGGCAATGGGAGCATTCCGGCGCTCGAAATATTGTGCCGCTTTCCGGCCGGCAATAACTAATTGATAGTTAATCCCTTGCTCTTTTAATTCATTCATCCGTTGTTCAGCACGACGGATGACGTTAGTATTATAACCGCCACAAAGACCTCGATCGCCTGTGACTACCAACAGAGCCACGGTTTTTACTTCCCGTTGGGCCAGCAGGGGTAAATTAACATCACTAAAGGCTAAACGACCTTGAAGATTATAAAGTACCTGAGCGAGGGCATCGGCAAAAGGACGGGTACAGAGAACTTGTTCTTGGGCGCGTCGCACTTTTGCGGCCGCCACCAGACGCATGGCCTCGGTAATTTTTTTGGTATTTTTGACCGATTGAATTTGGTCGCGAATCGCTTTGAGATTAGGCATAATTCAGTTATCAGTTATCAGTTATCAGTCATCAGTCATCAGTTATCAGTTATCAGATTGGAGTTTTAAGTGAGCAGTATGTGTTAAGTGAGCAGTATTAAATAGCAGTTTCTTGCCATCTTTTCATTGTTTACTGATCACTATTTACTGATCACTGTTTACTGGTCACTGATAACTGAAAAGGCTGACAGCTTAAAGCTCACAGAAGTTTACTTGAAAGCCTGTTTGTACTCGTTGATGCCATCTTTGAGCAGGCCTTCTGCTTCGTCGTTGAGTTGTTTTTCAGTGCTGACGATCTCAACGTAGCGAGGTTTGCTGGTTTTCAGGTATTCCCGCAAACCGGTGCAGAAATCGATAACTTTATCGGTGGCGATATCGTCGAGATAACCGTTTAAACCGGCATAAACCACCGCGACCTGTTCCCAAACGGAGAGGGGGAAGTTTTGGGGCTGTTTGAGGATTTGACGCAGACGTTGACCGCGAGCGAGTTGTGCTTGGGTGGCCGCATCAAGGTCAGAAGCGAATTGAGCAAAAGCTTCTAATTCGTCAAACTGGGCTAATTCGAGTTTTAATTTACCAGCAACTTTCTTCATTGCTTTCGTTTGGGCCGCCGAACCGACGCGGGATACGGAAATACCAGCGTTAATCGCGGGACGGAAACCAGCGTTAAAGAGGTCGGTGGAGAGGAAGATCTGACCGTCAGTAATCGAAATTACATTGGTGGGAATGTAGGCAGAAACGTCACCGGCTTGGGTTTCGATAATCGGCAGGGCGGTCATGCTACCACCACCGAGGGCATCGCTGAGTTTAGCGGCACGTTCTAGTAAACGGGAGTGGAGATAGAAAACGTCGCCGGGGTAAGCTTCCCGACCGGGAGGACGACGCATGAGCAGGGATAGCTGACGATAAGCTTGAGCCTGTTTGGTGAGGTCATCATAGATAACTAGGGTCGCTTTGCCTTTATACATGAAGTATTCGGCGATCGAAGCTCCGGTGTAGGGGGCGATATACTGGAGGGTGGCGGGGTCGTTAGCGTTAGCGGCCACCACCACGGTGTAATCCATGGCGCCTCTTTGGGTGAGGGTGTCGATTACTTGGGCGACGGTGGAGGCTTTTTGACCGATGGCGACATAGACACAGATCACGTCTTCGCTTTTCTGGTTAATGATCGTGTCAATGGCGATCGCTGTTTTACCAGTTTTTCTGTCACCGATAATTAACTCCCGTTGGCCACGACCGACGGGAATCATGGCATCGATAGCGGTGATGCCGGTTTGCATCGGTTCACAGACGGATTTGCGAGCGACAATACCGGGGGCGGGGGATTCTACCAGACGGGTTTCGCTGGCGAGGATGTCCCCTTTCCCGTCGATGGGACGACCGAGGGCATCAACCACGCGGCCGACTAAGGCTTCACCCACGGGAACCTGAGCGATTTTACCGGTAGCTTTCACCGTACCGCCTTCTTTAATCCCGAAACCGTCACCCATTAACACCGCGCCGACGTTATCTTCTTCGAGGTTAAGGGCGATGCCGACGGTTCCATCTTCAAATTCTAATAGTTCTCCCGACATGGCCTGTTGTAGGCCGTAGATGCGGGCAGTACCGTCACCCACTTGCAGGACGGTTCCCACGTTGGAGACCTGTACTTCTTGGTTATAGGATTCGATCTGTTGACGAATAATCGTGCTAATTTCGTCGGGTCTGATAGCTACCATAGTTTAATCTGGGAAAAAGTAAAAAATTAAGAAGGTGAAAAAACGGCAAAAAAGGGAGATTAGATGACCTTAGCGCAGGGAGAGGCTGAGGCGTTGTAGTTGACCGCGAATGCTGGCATCAAAGATCTGAGAACCGACTTTGATCACCACACCACCGATTAGGCTGCCATCAACTTTGGTTTTCAGTTCGACCACGTTCGCCCCGGTCAGGGTTTTCACTTTGTCGATGACGATTTGTTTTTGGCTATCGTTCAATTCGGTGGCCGAGGAAACTTCCGCTAAAACGGTGTTAGTCAGCACTCTAGCCAGGGTGAGATATTGTTGACAAACGGGTTCTAAAAATTGAATCCGACGTTTATCGACTAATAACATCATGAAGTTAGTTAAATAGGGATTGGCATTGGTCCCCATTACTTGGGAAAGAACGGCTTTTTTAGCTTCTTCTTTGATGACGGGATTGCCGATAAAAGCTCTTAGATCGGGAGCATTTTCCAACAATTCTAAGAGGGATTTTATTTCGCCGCCGATCGCTTCTAATTGTCCGCTGCTTTGGGCGACGGAAAGTAATGCTTGGGCGTAGGGTTCGGCTATTTCTGAACTGATTAAACTTCCCTGCATCTATTTACCTCCTAGGTTGGCCAAACTGCGATCAATTAGGGTTTGTTGTACCGATTCTTCCAGGCCAGTGCTTAATTGGGATTCCACATTAGCTAAGGCTAAAGCGGTAATTCTTTGGCGTAATTCTACTAAAACGCGATCCTGTTCTGCCGAGAGATCTTTAGCGGCACTTTCGCGCATTCTTTGAATATCGAGTTCGGCTTGGGCGGCGATGTCGGCGGTGACAGTTTTAGCTCTAGATCGAGCATTATTGATAATTTTTTCCGCTTCTTGTTTTGCTAGGGCGAGTTTTTTCTGTTCTTCGGCGAGGGCGTTAGCGGCAATATTTTTCCGGTCTTCAGCTTCGGCTAAAGCTTCAGCAATCTTCGACTGACGTTCTCCGAGGATTTGTCCGAGAACTTTGCGGCCGTAGAAGATGACTAAACCGAGCAGAATCGAGAGGTTAAATAGGTTAGTTCCTAGGATATCGGTGTTGATGCCGAATCCTTCTGCTGCCGCTTCCTTCGCCTCCGTGGCTAATAATAAAACTGTGTCGATGATCATGGTTATTGAGGGCGGGGAGTAGGTTATTCAGTTATCAGTTATCAGAGGTAAGTTATCAGTCTTCTAACTTCTGACGACTGAGTTCTATCTTTTTACTGATCACTGTTATTAACCAAGGGCTGGGGTTTAGCGAACGAGTTCGGGGCCGAGGAGTTTTTCGAGAATTTGACGGGAAAGAGAGGCCACTTGTCCTTCTAGAGAACGAAAGACTTCTTCTTTCTGTTGGGCAATTTCGGCGGCGACGGCTTCCTTACGAGCGATCGCTTCTTTTTGGGCTGCGGCAACTCGTTCGCTGGCTAGTTTTTGGGCCTCAGCTTGCGCTTGGGCGATAATCTCTTGGGATTGTTTACGAGCCGAAGTTAATTGCAATTCGTACTCTTGTACCAGTGCTTCGGTTTTGGCTAGTTGTTCTTTGGCTCCGCCTTCCGTTTGCCGAATATACTCCGCCCGTTCATCTAAAACTTTACTGAGGGGTTTATAAAAAACGGCGTTCAGGATCACTGCCAAAAGAATAAACTGTAGTGCCATCACTGGCAGGGTGGCATCGAAATCAAACATTGATTTATTCCTGATAAATAGAAGCTATAGACAGGTTCAAAAAAGGAAGACGATCCCCCTGCTTTAAAAGTAAACAGTCAGGGGGAATCACTAAAATTCCCTTAATTAGCTATCAGCCTTCCGTCCCAAAAACCAGATTTTTTAGTGGGCTGCTTTGGCGTTTTTTAAGAGTTTTTAAAACTCTGCTGCCAAGCTGGGGACTGGGGGCTGATAGCCCACTGCTTTTTTAATTAGGCGAAGGGGTTAGCGAACAGTAAAACGAGAGCGATAACCAAACCGTAGATGGTTAAGGATTCCATGAATGCCAAGCTGAGGAGAAGGGTACCACGAATTCTTCCTTCAGCTTCGGGTTGACGGGCGATACCGGAAACAGCTTCTCCAGAAGCGGTACCTTGACCAACACCGGGGCCGATAGCGGCTAAACCAACGGCGAGGGCGGCGGCGATAACGGAAGCGGCAGCTACTGTGGGGTTCATGGTGATTTTTTCCTCTATTTACTAATCAATTTCAATCTGTTGTTTACAGAGCGCGTTCTCAGCCTCAAAAAATGGCTGGTTTTCTGCTCAAAACTCCCGAAAGAGTTTTTGGGAAATAACGATCCTGGAATTCAGTTGCTCATCCTGAATTCGACCAATAATTTCTTAGTTATTATCCTATTATTTGGACACTTTTCCCTAAGAAATTTTTCTGTTTTCGTCTCTCGCTTTTAAGCGTGTTCTTCTTCGTGTTCCGATTCCAGTGCCTCATGGATATAGGCCCCGGCAAGGGTAGCGAAGACAAGGGCCTGGATAGCGCTGGTAAATAAACCGAGAGCCATCAGGGGGAGGGGTACGACTAGGGGGACGAGGAAGACTAATACGGCTACTACCAACTCGTCCGCGAGGATGTTTCCGAAAAGACGGAAGCTGAGGGAGAGGGGTTTGGTAAAGTCTTCTAAAATTTTGATCGGTAATAGCACGGGAATCGGCTCTAGGTAGTGAGCGAAGTAACCGAGTCCTTTTTTACTGATGCCCGCGTAGAAGTAAGCGAGGGAAGTCAGTAGGGCTAACGCCACCGTGGTATTGATGTCGTTAGTGGGGGCGGCTAATTCTCCTTCGGGCAGTTCGATTAACTTCCAAGGAATCAAGGCCCCTAACCAGTTAGAAACGAAAATAAATAAAAATAGGGTGCCGATGAAGGGCAACCAGGGTCGATATTCCTTTTCTCCTAGCTGGTTTTTGGCTAAATCGCGCAGAAATTCGAGAACGTACTCCATGAGGTTTTGAATACCGCTAGGGACTTTCTGGATTTTGCGGGTAGCGGCGATCGAGGCGATGATTAAGATAGCGAAGACGATCCAGGAGACCGCGATCACTTGCCCGTGAATTTTTAGTCCGCCGATGTGCCAGTACCAGTGTTGTCCCACTTCCAGGGAAGCGAGACTATAAAAATTAAGCACACTTAAACTGTCTAACATTTCTACCTTAGAGAGATTCAGGTTCGCAAATCAGGGTTATTTTGAACGGTCAAAGGGTTTAGGAATCGGCTTTCTGCTCCAGCTTGAAGATGGTTTGCAGGGTATAGACGATGATCGCGCCTTTATAGGTCAAAAAACCCAAAAAAACTGGCACTATGTGCAGTTCTTGCCAACGACTGGCGATGATGATTAATCCAGCGAATAGGGCTAATCCTTTTTTGCCTACCCGATTTTTCGTTACCCCCAATTTTTCCACTTCCCCGGCGAGGAGTTTTAGGTAAACAACTCCCACCATTGCCCCTAATAGGTAATTAAGGGCGGTATTAAGGGAATAAAACAGCCACACGGGTATAAAGATCAGACCGATTAAGATCAGGGTGGTGATCAGTAAAGTGTTTTGTAGTTGATAGTATTCCCGCATCGGATCTGACGGCGGGTTGGTTTCTGGGGTTGGAGGAGATTCGATCGATGGGTCAGACAAGGTACACCTAAATCAGCGATAGACTAATCTCAATATCTGGATTGCTTTCCCAGCTATGACGCTCAGGTAAGCCACAAGACATATTATCACGGCAGCGGCAACAATTATTAAGCAATTGTAAATTGTGATGATTCCGTCGGTCGTCGGGAGACTCCGAGACTCCGAGACTCCGAGTCGGGAGATAGGGTGATAGGGATTTAGGGGTTTAGGGGTTTAGGGGTTTGGGGAAATTTCAGCCAAATGCTCCACTTCCCCACTTCCCAATTCATAATTCATAATTCATAATTCATAATTCCCCACACCCCACTTCCTCATCTCCCCACCCTACCTTTGGCCAGAATTAGTCTCAATCAGGTTTTTTTAAGAGTTTTGCGCCACAGTTTTTACAAAAATTGGCGTCTATATCGTGACGGGGTAAACCACAATCTGGACAAGGATAATCAGTTTGAGTGCCAGATTTTAATATTTGTTTAGTCAGAGTGCTAATTTGCAAGGGAATTAACAAAACTCCCGTTAAAATCATTAAAACTGTCACCATTTTGCCCCCATCAGAAAGAGGAGTCACATCCCCAAATCCCACGGTAGTCATAGTCACTACAGCAAAGTAAAAAGCATCAAAAAATGTCCGATAAACTTGGGGATTAATTGGGTGTTCGATCTGATAAATTAAACCAGCATAGACAAAAATAATCGAGAATAGAGTTAGTAATATGCGAGTAAATACTATCTGATCGGAAGTTTTAATTTGAAAAATAGAAAGATCGGAACCAAAAAAACGAATCACTCGCAAAATTCTAAACCAGCGAAAAATTCTAAAGAACCTAATATCAAAAAAACCAAAAAATAGAGGCAGGATTGATAATAAATCTAGGATGGAAAAAATGTTAAAAACAAAGCCTAGTTTTGATTCCGCACACCAAAACCGAATTAGATACTCTAGGGAAAATAAGCTTAAAATTCCCCAATCAAGCTGACGTAACCACATTTGCCAAGTGGCGGATAAGGGATAGGTTTGAGCCACATAAATCCCCAACGAGAGTAAAATTAATGCTAAGATAAGCAGATTTACCGTCAGTCCGATCGCCGTGGTGACATCCTCTAAATAAAAAGCTATCTTGGCACGAAAAGAGAGCATAAATTCGGCTATCAGTAAACAGTAACCAGTAATCAGTGAACTGAAAACTCACATCTGATAACTGATCACTGATAACTGATAACTGCTTAAGGTAATTCCACCGAAGTTGGTTTAGCAATATGAGGCAAACCCCAACCCAATTTTTCCCGGAGTATGCGGAAGAATTCCGTCGATTGCAGACGAATAAAATGAGCTTGGTGGGGCGATTTCTGCACATTAATTCGATCTTCTGGCAAGATATAAGAACCGCCATTACCGTCCACCACCATCACCATCCTGTTAGCAGTTGCTGGGAAAATATTCACCGTTTCCTTGTCAGAAAATACCAAGGATCTCGAAGCTAAAGAATGGGGACAAATGGGAGCTAATTGTAATACCGGCACATCGGGAGTTATTACCGGGCCACCGGCGCTGAGAGCATAGGCAGTAGAACCGGTGGGAGTGGAGAGAATCACCCCATCGGCAGCGATATCGACGGGTGCGTGTTCACCAATTTGAATCTCAAAATGACACATACTGGTGAGGGGTTCCCGGTGGACGACCACCTCATTGAGAGAAAGTGCCTCCCAGAGGAGGGTATCTTCGCGAAACAGTCGTACCGTGATCATCGAGCGATTTTCGATGGTGTATTTCCCCTCTAAAACCAGTTCTAAGGCAGGTTCAAGCTGATTTAGGTAAATTTCGGTCAAAAAGCCCATGTGTCCCGTATTGACCGTTAACAGGGGCAAATTGAGGGTGGCCAACTGCCGGGCTGCCGATAGGACTGTACCATCGCCCCCCAACACGATCGCAAAACTTAAATCTTGCTCGAAGTGGGGGGGGACTAACTGATCGATCGGGGTAAAACAAACCGGACGAGAGGGTTTAGAATGGCCTAGTAGGCCACCGCTGCCGGTAGCCATAAACACCTGCCAACCTAAAGAAAGTAGCTGATCTTGTATCTGATGGGCTGTTTTACAAGCGATAGGCTTAATATCGTTGTAAATAATGCCGATTTTGGGCATTGACAAATTTTCCTACTGCTGAATCACGCTTTCTTTTTGAAAGGGGTCTTCTTCTTCTGCTGAGCTTTTTGTTTCTCGAAGTCGATTTCCTTGAGCTTCTTGAGAATGCGGCTAAAGTATTCTTGTAAATAGGATTCTAAAGTAGTTGTTTGACTCGGATCAAGGCCAAATACTTGATAAACTTCTGCCATGGGAGCATCAAGAGCTTGACTACTAGCGAGAACCTCCGCAAAAGCTAGTCGGTCAGATATATTATAAGTCCACTGGAAACAACGGCTTATTCCCCGCATAAAACGCAGTAATCCCATGGGTAAACGCCAAATTTTCCCCTCTTTACCCGATAAGCGTTCGCAAACTTCGATAATTTCTTCAGCTTTCCAAGCTTTGCTGCCGACCACGGGATAGGATTGACCGACGGTTTCGGGGACTTCTAAAGCGCGAACGGCGAATTTAGCGATATCTTGGGTGTCCATGTAGGCGATCGCCGTACTTTCCCCCGTGATCCAGACGGTTTGATTATCTAACATCGGGATGGCGTATTGACCGATTAAACCCTGCATAAAGCCACAGGGACGCAGAATTGTATATTTTAAACCCGATTCTGCTATAAATTTCTCGGTACAGCGTTTTATCTCCATCAAAGGCACGTTGGGATATTTTTCGGCATTGAGGATCGAAAAGAAAATAAAGCGATCAACTCCGGCGGTTTTAGCCGCTTGAATCAGATTAACTTTACCATCCCAATCCACCTGTTTAATGCTGGCTGAGTCCGTCGCCCGGGCTGTAGCGGCATCGATCACCGCGTCCATTCCCTCTAAAGCAGCAATAATGGTATTTTTATCCCGCAGGGTTCCCCCGACTAATTCCGCGCCCCATTCCTTCAAAAAAGCCGCTTTTCTCTGACTGCGTACCAAACAACGCACTTGATGTCCCTGATCGATGGCATGACGCACGATCTGTCGCCCTAGGGTTCCTGTCGCACCGACAACTAATACTTTCATCTATAATTAATTTTTTGTTACATTTGTTAACACTTCTCTAAGATACTATCAAAAAAGTGGATCATTGGGGATAGAAAAATTCTAAGATTCCCCGATCCCCGTCCAGTTCTACCATTGTTCCCACCGGTAAAGCGGCATTATCGCCATCATGACCGAAAGGTAACTCAGCAATAACCGCAATGCCTAAATCGCCCAAACGCTCTTTTAAGACTTCCTCTACGGTTTGACTATCACTGTCGGGGGCTGCCAGACAACGGCTAAAACGACCGAGAGCAATGCCTTTAATTCGGGAGAAAATGCCCAGCATTCGCCACTGAGTTAACATTCGATCGATCCGGTAGGGGGCCTCGGTTACGTCCTCTAGGGCTAAAATTACCCCCTCTAGGGTGGGTTGAACCGAGGTTCCGAGGAGATGGGTGGCTACGGTTAAATTAGCTGGTAATAAGCGTCCCCGCACTTTGCCCCCACCCCAACCTTGACCGATAAGAGGGGCTAAAGGACGACCTTCCAGAAGAGAAAAGAGGCGATCAATTGATTGGGGACTTTCTTGGGCTAAGGTGGTTAAAACTGGCCCGTGAACGCTACAAATGCCCTGTTTCGCTAAACTCCATAAAATCCCCGTCACGTCGGAAAAACCGATTAACCATTTCGGGTTAGTTTTTGCCCATGTCCAATTTTCCAAGAGGCGAGCGCTACCGTAACCCCCCCTAGCGCAGAGAATTGCTTGACAATCGTCATCTTGCCATGTTTGGGCTAAAGCTTGACGACGTTGCTCGTCGCTACCGGCGAGATAACCGAGACGATTAGCCCAATTCTCGCTAAATTCCACTTGATAACCCCTTGATCGCCAGATTTCTACGCCTTTTTCGAGGGCGGCTAATTCCTTGACGGCTCCACTGGTGGCCACCAGAGAAACTTTAGCACCGGGTTGCAGAAACGATGGGATGATCATAGGCGGATTAAGCTGAAATTACAGGCAATTTTGTGGCAGTATGAAAACTGACAGCATATTCTATCGAATGTTTCTCGATTTTCCCGATTCGTTCTTTGAATTAATCGAACGACCCGATGCTAGGGTTAGCAATTATCGATTTACTTCCCAAGAAGTCAAACAACTAGCTTTTCGATTAGATGGTTTATTTTTGCCGCTCGATAATCTAGAAAATTTGCCTTTTTATCTGGTAGAAGTGCAGTTTCAAAAGGATGAAGACCTATATTATCGATTATTTTCGGAACTTTTCTTGTATCTTAGACAGTATAAACCTTTGTCACCCTGGCAGATAGTTGTTATTTATCCTAGTCGAGAAATTGAGCGAGAACATCCCCAGCAATTTGCCGATTTTTTATCCCTAGCAAGGGTTAAAAGAATCTATCTGGATGAATTGCCAAATGACGAGACTCCTTCCTTAGCGATCGCTCTGATCAAATTGGTTACGGAAAGTGAGAGTCAAGCTGTTAATTCTGCTAAGATTTTAATTAAACAGGCTCAAAGAGAAGTCAGCGATCGCTTAGTGCAGAGAAATGTCATTGATTTAATCGAAACGATAATCATTTATAAGTTACCCCAAAAAAGTCGAGAGGAAATAGAAGCTATGTTGGAACTACAAGACCTAAAACAAACTCGTTTCTATCAAGAAGCTTTTGGAGATGGAATTGAACGGGGAATTGAACAGGGAATTGAACAGGGAATAAACTTGCAAAAATTGAAAACAATTTCTCTACTGCAAGACCTCGGTTTAACCCCGCAACAAATCTCGGAACGCTTAGACTTGACTCTGGAAACAGTGCTTAACTATTTGGCACAACAGCAACAATAATCACACCTGTTTTAACAGTCTATAAAAACAGCAGTTGCTAAGTAGTGAACAAATGGATGGTAGCGAATCAGTGACCTTTAACCTATCAGTGATAACTCGATGAATAACGACTTATTGACTTTTCTCTTTGGTGTTACCCTTCTCATTCTCTATCTAGTTTTTTCAGCTTTAACCGAGATGGGAACAAAATGGCCTTGGACAAAAAAATAAGAGAAATACTTATAGATGTGAATAAACATAAAATCGGGTCAGGGATTCGGTCATTGGAAAAATTCTATTCGCTCTACTGATAAAATATGAAACTAATTGGTGATATTTCCCCGAGCTTGGATTTATTCTTGTTGCTTTTTTTCTGGCATTGTCTCATCGGTGCCATTGCTACAGTCATCGCTATCAATAAAGGCTATCCAAGATTAAATTGGCTAATCTTCGGCCTTCTGGGAGGAACCTTTACCTTTTTTATCGCTCTTTTCCTGAAAAAAAAGCCCAAAATTTAAGGGATGATATTGCTTGATTATCCTTTAATAGTTCCCATCAACACCTCTAAATCTTCTGCGTCTAACTCCTCTGGGATGCCATTACGAATTAATTCCGAAAAATCCTCATTGGGAACCATAAAACATAGTGCATAAAGTCTTCCGTCCCCCACATTTCTAATCTCGTGAATACCCGTGGGACGGACTAATAAACTATCCCCCGGCCCCAGGGGAATCGCTTTACCATCACAGATAGCCATTCCCTCCCCTTTGAGGATAAAAAACATTTCTACGGCAAAATGATGACGATGGGTAGGGGTGCGACCGTGGGGATCGAAAATTTCCACACAAACGGTCAAGGAATCCCCCGCTACGGTAGAATCAAAGACGATCGCTAAACGATTCGTATCCCCAGCGCTAATGCGAAAAACTTGATAGTCCCGGGGAGATCGAATCACGGGTAACATACAATAATCGCTGGTCAGTTGGCTATTCATCGCTAATTTCGATCAAACTGTGGATGATTCTAAGACTAGCAAAAATTTTCAACTTCGCTCGATTGCGTCCACCACTTTACTCACATCTACGATCGCAGCCACATCATGGACGCGCAGGATATCGGCCCCCTTAGCGATCGCTATAGCACAGGCCGCCGCCGTTCCGAAAACTCGTTCTTTTGGGTCATCTTTGCCTGTAATCTCGCCAATAAAGCGTTTTCTCGACAATCCAATCAAAATAGGTAAATCTAAATCCCGAAATTGCTTTAATTCTCGCAATAACTCAAGATTTTGTGTCCCAGTTTTGGCGAAACCAATCCCCGGATCGATGATAATATTTTCCCTAGCAATACCCCACTGTAAAGCTTCCTTAACACGATTCTGTAAAAATTCTTTAATTTCCTTGACTAAATCATCATAATGTGTTAGAGATTGCATGGTTTGCGGATTGCCCCGCAGGTGCATGAGGATGATGGGAACGGCCAATTTAGCCACCGTCGGCAATAATAGGCGATCGAAGGTTCCCCCGGAAATATCATTGATCAAATCGGCCCCGGCGGCGATACCTTGGGCTGCTACAATCGCCCTAGTGGTATCGAGAGAGATAGGAATAGAACTTTGTTGTCGAATAGCGGTGATTACGGGGATAACTCGCGATAATTCTGCTTCTAGGCTAATTTCTTGCGCTCCCGGACGGGTGGATTGACCACCGATATCGATTATATCAGCCCCAGCCTCGATCATTTTCATCGCCTGTAGCAGGGCATTTTCAACATTGTCAAATTCTCCCCCATCACTAAAACTATCGGGAGTAACGTTCAAAACACCCATGATATAGGTGCGTTTTCCCCAAGCAAAAATATGTTCACGAATTACCGTTAAATTAGACATAATACTAAATCCTGCTGACAAAGTAGATGAATTATGAATTATGAAGTGGGGAGAATAAATCAAAATAATCTCCTGATAAATGATTACTGATAACTAATAACTGATTACTGACGGTGATAGTTAATTTTTAAGTAGAGAAGAATCTTTTAATTCAAAATAAGCTTGTACTTCTTCTTTCCAGAGTTGATATTTTTCTTGAATTAGTTGATATTGACTGGCAAAATCGAGGTTACAATCAACGAGATTGCTATCGATATCGGATTGGACTAATTCCCGTTCGATTAGGGTTTCTCGGATAAATTTTAAACATTCTTGTCTCAAAGTTTCCGCTTGATCGATAATTAGCTGGACTTGATTAATTGCTCGATCATACAATGGAGTTTGTGAGTGAAAAATTTCCGAAGATGCGGCCAGATTTCGCAGTCTATGTAATTGATTTTTCTTTTCTACTAAACTGGCAATTTTGGGGTTAATTTCAAAAAGCAAGGTTTTCACCAGAGGAGCCAAGCGGCGAGTGTTAATATAATCGTAGTTATTAAGATCTGATTTAATCAGGTGTACCTGTTGTAAATCGACGGTAATATCGTGGAATTGGATCTCGGTTTCGGTGATGGTGGGATGAATTGTTTTAACTTTCCACGTGGTAACAGAAGTCAACTGCTGGCGATCAATATTAACCATTTGCTGCTCCATTTTCAGCACATCGAGGGGAATGCTATAAAGTTTTTTCTCAGGGATATAGATAACATCGCTACCGAGAATGCGATCGATTTTAGGACGACGATATAAATAATGATACAGGAATCGATAAAAGCTTTTACTACCTTGAAATATCTGGAGAAATAACCAAATTTTCCAGCTAAATAACCCGCTAAGAAAGCGTCCGAATAGATGGGAATTCGAGGAGGAGTTATTCATGAAATTCCGTTATCAGTTATCGGTGAGGAATCGGAGGTTTGGTTCTTTTCAGCGATCGGTAAATAGTAAAGAGTAATCAGGGATAAAGATAACTAACTAATTAACTTAAAACTTACATCTGATAACTGATAACTGATAACTGATAACTGATTAAGGACGTTCTCCGGGTAGATTTTTTGAAGATGTTGGTTTCGATCTTACCTGTTGACGACCGTTGCGGATAACTTGTAACATTTGCCCTAATTGTCGATCGAGATCTTCTAAAACCGCTTCAGCATAGTCGTCAGCGCCTTTTTGAATTTCATGACATTCAGCTTGGGTTTTTTGTCGTAACTGTTGTACTTCCTGCAAGGTGCTGTGACGCATCTGTTCGATTTCATCGAGGGTTTGTTGTTGCAAGGATTCGCATTCCTGTTGAACCCGTTGACGAATTTGGGCCGCTTGCCGTTCTGCTTGTTGAATAATACCGGACTCGTCGAGAATTTGGGCGGCTCTTTGTTGAGCGGAACGCAGGACTTGTTGAGCGTATTCCTCTGCTTTAGTGATAATTTCCTGTTCTTCCTGCAAAATTGCTAAAGCTTTCTGTACTGCCGGTGGCACGGTTTCATAGATAAGATCGATTTGTTCGGCTATCTGTCCCTCATCGATCATTGTCCAACGGGTGAGGGGGATATGGAAACTATCAAAAATCATCTCTTGCAGACGCGCCAAATCCTGATAGATATCGAAATCGACGGGTGGACTGGGAACCCCACTATTAGAAGTGTTAGGTACTGCTTTTCTGGGATCATTAGGTTCTCGGCGCGCCATAGGTTCAGATCGTCCTCATTACTGTATTTTAGTATGTTAACTGTAGTATGAGTAAATATCCCTAGAAACGTTTTCCGGGACTAGATGACTGACGGAGCCACCGAATTGAGCGATTTCTTTAACCACGCTACTACTTAAAAAACTATATTCTTTAGTGGTGGCCAAAAAAACCGTTTCGATTCCTTCCCAGAGAGTTTTATTGGTATGTGCCATTTGCAGTTCTTTTTCAAAGTCTGAGAGAACCCGCAACCCCCGCAACAGCACCTTAGCACCTTTCAATCTGGCATATTCAACCGTTAATCCTGAAAAACTGTCTATCTCAACGTTTTTCAGGTGTTTTGTACAGTAGCTGATCTGTTCTATGCGTTGTTCGACGGTAAACAGGGGGTTTTTATGGGGATTGCAGAGAACTGCCACGATTACTCGCTCGAATAGTGGCACACTGCGTTCGATAATATCTAAATGACCGAGTGTAACTGGATCGAAGCTGCCGGGGTAGATGGCGATCATTTCTCAACCTGCACACCTCGCCAAAAAGCGATATATCCTTTGATATTTTGGGCTTTTGGCTTAGGATCGGGATAATACCAAGCGGCATCTTTATTGTCTTGTCCATCTACCCTGAGAGTATAGTAACTAGCCTCTCCTTTCCAAGAACAAATGGTATGGGTGTTACTGGGTTGGAAATATTCAGCTTTGACGGTATCGGGGGGAAAATAGTAGTTTCCCTCGACAATTTCGCAGTTATCGCTTTCCGCTACCACTGCACCATTCCAAATCGCCTTTGCCATGACACTAACTCCTAGTTCTGTTTCAAAATTATCTTACAACAGAGTTTGTAAATGTTGAACCAGTTGGTTAACCTGCACCACTCCCTCGATTCGATCGATCGGTTGACCATTTTTAAAGACTACTAAAGTCGGTAAAGCTTGAATACCGTACTTAGTGGCTAAATTGGGATATTTGTCTGTATCAATTTTGACAATTTGTAGGCGATTTTTGAAATACATTCCCGTTTGTTCTAGAATCGGAGCCATCATTTGACAAGGACCACACCAAGTGGCATAGAAATCCACTAACACGGGAAGATTAGTGGTTTGCAACAGTTCCTCAAAACTGGAAAACTCTTTTTTGACTGCCATAAATTGTCACCTCGCCAGAAAAATAGCCTTTTCCCTACTATAGCTTTTCTACTGAAGGGGTGACAACGAGGTTGAAGTCTAGGCTGGGTGTGGGGTGTGGGGAAAATCTCCTCGCTGTCAGCCGTCAAATTCATTAACTTATACCAATTCTCCAAAGTCTGACTACAGAAGTTTAATCCCCCTAAATCCCCCTTAAAAAGGGGAACTTAAAGGGGGATTTAAATTCGATGTGTAGTTTTCATTTAGAGAAATGGTATTACTTAAGCTTAAACCTGATTCTCTCGTCCTCATTTCGGGGAAAGTCTCAAGGTTTTTCCCTACACCTTACCCCCACACCCTGTTTCACTTTCAATCTGCTTGTCACCCCTTGAGACTTTTCTTTTTCTAGATGTTCCTTGATTTCTTCAGAGCAGTCATCGATCGCCGGGAAAATGCTAAGTTAAGTAAAGACTCGACAGCCAAATCTCCATGAACATCCTAACCAAGCTGCTTTTTCCCGAAACTAAAACCCCAGAGCAAGTAGGTTCACCGCGAGTACAGAAAAGCCGCCGGGGAATCGAAACCAAATCCGCCGCAGAAATCGTTATTATGCGACAAGCGGGTAAAATTGCCGCCACAGTCCTCAAGGAAATTGCCGAGATCGCTCAACCCGGGATGACGACGGCGGATCTGGATGCTCATGCGGAAAAACGTATCCGTGCAATGGGTGCTACTCCCAGTTTTAAAGGTTATTATGGCTTTCCTGCCTCGATTTGTGCCTCCGTCGATAACGAAGTCGTTCACGGTATCCCTAGCCCGAAAAAACGCCTCAAAGCTGGTTCTGTGTTAAAGGTAGATACAGGGGCCTACTACCAAGGTTATCATGGGGATTCCTGTATCACGATCGCGATCGGTTCCGTCTCTCCCAAAGCCGAAAAATTAATCCGCGTAGCGGAAGAAGCTTTATATAAAGGCATAAATCAGGTAAAAGCTGGCAATTATCTGCTCGATATCGCAGGAGCGATCGAAGATCACGTTCAAGCTAACGGTTTCCAAGTGGTAGAAGATTTTACCGGTCATGGAGTCGGCAGAAATCTCCACGAAGAACCCTCGGTATTTAATTTTCGCACTAATGAGTTACCCAATGTCAAACTCCGCGCCGGGATGACTCTGGCAATTGAACCAATTGTCAATGCGGGATCTAAACATACCAGAACTTTGCGCGATCGTTGGACGGTGGTGACGATGGATAATGCTTTCTCCGCTCAATTTGAGCATACTGTCTTAGTAACCGCCACAGGTTACGAAATCTTAACCGATCGCAATAACCTATAAAATTGTCTATAGATTTTTTTGCTCCGGAATCTTAATTGAAAATTTATTTAGTGGCAGGATTTAGTCAAAATGTTTAAAAATATCGTTGTTGCCTTGGATTGTGGGGAATCATCCCATCGAGTCCTTCATGCTTTGAATTCCCTCTCGCTAACGGCAAATTCTTACATCATCATCACCCATATTCTTGGTAAGGAGGGAGATGAATCGGCAGTGGATCGCCCTCATCCCTCCCGTGAGATCATTGAAGATCAATTGCGCTGCTATCAATCCCAAATTGCTACCCCTAGTGAAATCGAGGTCATCTTTGGCGATCCAGCGGAGGAAATTATTCGTTTAGCTAATATCTATCAAGCTGATCTGATCGTGATCGGCAGCCGGGGATTAACGGGAGTTCAACGGGTGATCGAAGATTCTGTTAGTAGTCTCGTGGTGGCAGAAGCTACCTGTTCCGTATTGGTGGTGAAAGCATAGCAGCCAGCATTCAGCGTCGAGACTCCCAGACTTGTGAGACAGCTATCAGGGATCGGATGTGAGCAGCACTACTGACTAAAATTTGCAAATCTTATTTTTCCCCAATGTTTTCCCCCATACATTCCCCAGTCTTTCCCCACTCACTCCCCAGTTTTCCACAGTTTACCCAGACTTTTCCACAGGCAACAGCGATAGAATCGGCACTTGCTTCCAGAAAAAATTAATCTTGATTGTCAAAATCCCACTCGCAAGATACTGAGTTACTGTTAAGTTAAGTAAATAAAATCTGGCTCTAACCCTTATTCCCTCGTAAATATTAAGTTTTTCTAAAGCATTCCTTTACATCTGGTAATATTGCAACTCCCTCCAACTTGGCTCACAATAGTCCTTACTGTCCACTGCACCAGTCAGGGATTTCCCCACTTCCGATCAGAGGTAAACGATATGAATACATCAGTCAGTATCTTGGCAGAAATCCCCGAAATTCTCCACCAATCCCTACAACAATACCTAGAAACTCACCCCGGTTGGGATCAAGATGGTGTGTTTACGGCGGCATTATCATTTTTTCTGCTTAATTGTCAATCCCCCGAAAGGATGAATTTTGAGGAACAAAATAGCTGTGCCAAGGTTTATCTAGAAACTTTGTTCCAGCGCTCGGAGTGCTAATTCGGTGATAATAAGAGTCGGGTCTTGGTTAAAAGCCCGATTTCTCCCTATGAATTCCGATAAAACCCCTAATTTAATCATTCCTCAGCTAATTATCGGTTTGGGTAATCCCGAACCCAAATATGATCGCACCCGTCATAATATCGGTTTTGAAGCTGTGGACTCATTAGCGCGGGATTGGGGGCTATCTTGGCAGGAAAATAAGCGATTTCAAGGTTTTATCGCCGAAGGTGACAGTCCTCTCCCGGGCAAAATTCGTCTCTTGAAACCCCAAACCTATATGAATCGCTCCGGGCAATCGGTGCGCTCGGTGCTGGACTGGTATAAACTAGCTCCAGAGTCGATTTTAGTCATTTACGATGATATGGATCTGCCCCTAGGCCGGTTGAGAATCCGTCTATCGGGATCGGCGGGCGGACACAACGGTATTAAATCAATGATTGCCCACGTTGGCACGGAAAACTTCGCTCGTTTACGCATAGGAATCGGTAAATCAAGCGAAAAAGCGACTATTTCCCACGTTTTAGGTCGATTCACCCCCCAAGAAAACGAAGTGATCTTGAAAGTGTTAGACTTGTCCAGAAAAGCGATCGAACTTGGTCTCAAACAGGGGTTACAAAAGTCAATGAGTCTCTACAATAATCAAAGTGTAGAGATTGGCTCTAATCTATGCTGATAGCAAATAAGCCTGATTTTAGTAATGGTTATAATCGCCATTTTCGTCTATGCTCCTACAGAACCCTTGCTTAAATTTTGATCGCCCTTTGCTAGATTAGGTCAATTTTTATCCTCGATATTAGTAGTTTAAGTATGATTAATCGCCAAAGTTTGCGGAGATTCGTCCACAGGTTTAATCTCATTTTATTGATAATCGCTACAGTTTTTTGTCTTTGGAGTAATCCCGCTTTTGCCCATCGTCCCCATGATGTGATTAGTCAAGTGGAAGTTTCTCCCGATTTCCAGACAGATAATACGGTATATATATTAGTGCGAAATAACTTTTATAAGTCTAGGGATGGAGGTAGCAGCTGGACAAGATTAATTCAAGGTTTAGATTATACGGGGGAATTAAGTTCCCTGTCCCTATCTCCCCTCAATAAAAATATTCTCTATTTAGCTTCAAGGTCCAATGGTATTTATAAAAGTGAAGATGCGGGGGAATCTTGGCAGAAAGTTAATCAGGGTTTAGAAACTAACTTTATTAACTTCCTAGAAATTGCCCCTTCCGATCCCAATATAGCAGCAGCAGTGGGATTAGAAAAAGGGGTTTATTTAACCGAAGATGGTGGTAAAAATTGGTCAAATATTTTCCCCACCACGGCACTGATAACCTCTCTAGCTATTACTCCCAGCAATCCTGATCGCATTTTTTTCGGGGATGAACAGGGTAAATTATACACTTCCTCCGATGGGGGAAAAACTTGGCAGAATCTCCCCTTACCTGCTAATATGGGGGCAGTAGATACAATTGCTTTTTCTCCTAATTTAGACAGGGATAAAACCTTTTTTGTCGGCACAAAAGAAGCGGGTATTTTTAAAACCGTTGATGATGGTAAAACCTTCCAAGCTGTTAACGAAGGAATTAAGGATAAAATCATCGAAGACATCGTTATTTCTCCCGACTATGCTCAAAACTCCACTCTTTATGCTATTACTTGGCATGACGGAATGTATGTTTCTCAGGATGGGGGCAAAAGTTGGACAAAAATGAGCGAGGGTTTAACCAAAGATAAACAGGCTGATGATTATAAAGTTCCCCATTTTATGGATTTAAAAATAGTTCAAGATACGATGTTTTTGGGGGGATTTAATGGCTTATTTAAAACCACGGATAGCGGCAAACAATGGCAGGAAATAGAAACGTTAGACCGGGGAACAGTTATCGCCATGGCGGTTTCTCCTAAATATGCCGAGGATGGTACTGTCGTCATTGCTAATTATGTAGGCAATATCTTCATCAGTCGGGATAAAGGGGAAACTTGGACACCAATTAATCGCGGTTTAGAGGTTTATCGACTTGGCAAGGATCCCGAAGAATCAGGACAAGATCCCCGGCGTTTCTTTGACATTGCCTTTTCTCCTAACTATGGAGAAGATAGAACTATTTTTGCGGGGTTTTTACGCAATAGATTTGCCAAATCCGATAACGGTGGTGATTTATGGAAAATTATCGAAATTGATCAGGGAGTCCGCGGTCCGAGAATAGTTCCTTCTCCAGATTTTGCCAAGGATAAAACTCTCTTTCTCACCAATCAGCAGGGGAGAATATTTCGTTCTACTGATGGAGGAAATACGGTTAAAAATATTAGTGAAGTGGGCAGAATTTTCGGTAATTATGCCCCTGCTATGGTAGCTTCCCCCGATTTTGCTAAGGATAAAACTTTGTTTGTCACGGGAAAAGAGGGTATTTATCAAAGTGTTGATGGTGGACTAACTTGGAAAAATGTCAGCCAAGGAACACCTCTATCAAAAACCCCTAATGTACAGTTGGCAATGTCTCCCAATTATCCCAGCGATGGAACTATTTTTGCTGGGACAGTTTCTGGTTTGTTTGTCAGCAAAGATGGGGCTAAAAGTTGGACAAAATTAGAGAAACCGGGGTTTAATCCCAATACTTCGGTAGAAACCATTGCTATCTCTCCTGATTATGCTAATGATCGCACGGTAATGGTTAGTTTACAGGGAGATGGTTTGTTTAAATCTACCGATGGTGGGGAAACTTTTAAATCAATTGGTGATCCTAAAATACCCCTAGTGAAAATTCATAGTATCCCTTCCTCTGGTATCTCCGTCCAGTTTTCTCCTAATTATGCTCAAGATAAAACTTTATTCGGTTTTGGTGGCGCTAAAACTACAGTTTTTCGTTCCACCGATGGGGGAGAAACTTGGACAAGTGTAACTATTTCTCCTCACGAGGAAGAAGATACACCCCGCTATAAAATCGGTGAGTTTTTCTTTAGTCCCCTTGGCACAATCTTGCGCGTGGTTATCCCGATTCTCCTTGCAATCGTCGCTTATTTTCTGGTGGGTTTCCTGAAACTGGAGAAAATTATTAATCTTCCTAAATCCTTCTTCCCCATGACAGGAGCATTGATGATTTTTCTGTTTGTTTTCTTCGTTATCATTACCCAAGTTTAGGAGAAATTTTGACCAGCGGGGCTTGACAAATCCCGCCGCTTGCCATATACTTATATGTATAATGGGAATCCGTGCCTGCCTGCGACCTCTGATTTTTGTGGCAGTTATCCCTTGAGAGAATTAACCATCGGCAACGTAGGGATTGACCATCTTAGCGGGGTCAACAATGCGATCAAAATCCTCTTCCTCGATGTATCCTAGTTGCAAGGCTGCCACTTTCAGGGTTAAATCCTTTTCTAGGGCATAATGAGCGACGTAGGCAGCCTTTTGGTAGCCAATCACGGGACTTAAAGCAGTCACCAGCATCAAGGATTGATTTAAAAAAGTCTCAATTTGTTTTTGATTAGCAGTCATCCCCTTAACCAAAAACTGACAGAAATTAGCGCAACCATCCGTGAGCAAACGGATAGACTGCATGAGATTATGAATCAACAGCGGTTTATAAACATTCATCTCCAGATGTCCCCCAGCGCCTCCCATCGTCACCGCTAAATCATTAGCCATCACCTGCACTGCTATCATCGATAAAGCTTCGCATTGGGTGGGATTAACTTTCCCCGGCATAATTGAAGAACCCGGTTCATTTTCCGGCAGCTGTAATTCTCCGATTCCACAACGGGGACCACAGCTAAGTAAACGGATATCATTAGCAATTTTATAGAGGGAACTAGCGATAGTTTTCAGTCCCCCGCTCAAGAAAACTAGAGCATCGTGGGAACCTTGCACGGTAAACTTATTAGGAGCGGTAATAAAGGGTAATTTAGTCAGATTAGCGATTTCGGCAGCCACATCTCGATCAAAATCTGGGGGAGCATTAATTCCCGTACCCACTGCTGTTCCTCCCAAGGATAAACGATAGACTTTTTCTAGACATTTTTCTAGCCAATCGCTGCCATCATCTAATAAACCCACATAACCGGAGAATTCTTGTCCGAGGGTTAAAGGGGTGGCATCCTGTAGGTGAGTGCGACCAATTTTAACTATATTTGCCCATAATTGCGCCTTTTCATCGAGACTATTCCGTAATAGTTGCAGACTGGGAATTAATTTTTCCTTGACTGCCAAGGCAACGGCAATATACATGGCCGAGGGAAAGGAATCATTAGTCGATTGGGACATATTAACATGATCGTTAGGATCCACGGGCGTTTTGCTACCCAGAGGATTCCCCGTCAGTTGACTGCAACGATTGGAGATGACTTCGTTGATGTTCATGTTAAACTGGGTGCCACTTCCCGTCATCCAAACGTAGAGGGGAAAGTTATCTGCGTGTTGTCCGGCTAAAATTTCGTCGCAGACTTGACAGATAAGGTTTTTTCTCTCCTGACTGAGACGATTTTTTTGCTGATTGACAATTGCACAGGCTTTTTTGAGAATGGCATAAGACCGGATCATCTCCCGGGGCATGAGATTATCACCGATACTAAAGTATTGTAGGGATCTTTGGGTCTGCGCTCCCCAAAGTTTATCGGCAGGTACGGGGATTTCTCCCATGCTGTCTTTCTCGATGCGAAATTCTGTCATCTTTAAGTTACTTCTGCATCTGGCCTGAAAAGAGAGGGTCTCCAGGACGACACGGATTCCCACTATAAGAAAAGTATAAGTCAAGTCTGGCTGGTTTGTCAAGCCCTATGGGGACTTTTTCTGTCGGCATTTTTATCCAGGAGGTTGACAAGAATAACTGGCAGGGTGCTGCAGTGATTATGAGACAAAAACTGTTATATTTTAGGGAAGATAATCAGTAAAAAAGACGGGATTGGAGACTATGGACACAGCGATCGCATTAAGTTGGACATTGGGAATTATCTTAGGGTTGATGACCCTTTTGTTTATCTTACGGATCGTGCTGACTTGGAATCCACAGGTAGATTTAAATAGCTTCCCCTTTAATATTATTGCCTGGCCTACAGAACCTTTTTTAATCCCCGTGCGTAAACTCATACCCCCCTTGGGAGGAGTTGACATTTCTCCGATTATTTGGGTGGGAATTTGTACGCTGCTGCGGGAAATTCTTCTCGGTCAACAGGGTTTAATTACCATGGCCTTAAAATAATTAGACCTCTTGGATATTGGGTGAAAAAGGTTGACAATGCCCCCAGAACAGTTAAGCTTATTTTAATCTCTGTAATTGCGTTTATGGCTCATTTAAGTTATGAAAAACTCAATTTAACCACAAAAATCGCCTATGGTGCTGGCGATTTGGGACCAGCTATCACTGCCAATATCTCAGTATTTTACCTGCTATTTTTCCTCACTGATGTGGCAGGATTATCGGCAGGATTAGCCGGTAGTGTGCTGATGGTGGTGAGAATTTTCGACGCTATTAACGATCCGATTATTGGTATGTGGAGCGATCGAACTCGTACTATCTGGGGTCGTCGCTTACCATGGATGTTATTGGGGTCGATTCCCTTCGGAATTAGCTATTTTTTACTGTGGTTAATCCCGACCAATAACCAATTATGGTTATTTTTATATTATATTTTTATCGGCATTATTTTTAATTTAACCTACACGGTAGTCAATCTTCCCTACCAGGCTCTCACCCCTGAATTAACTTATGATTATAATGAGAGAACCCGCTTAAATAGTTTTCGTTTTGCCTTTTCGATCGGGGGTAGCATTCTCTCATTAATTCTCTATATTCTCGTCTCATCGTCCTATGCCAATGATCTCCATAAAGCTTTTTTATTGTTAGGTGTAGTTTGTGCTTTAATCTCAATTATAGCAGTTATTTGGTGCGCTTTAGTTTTACAAGAACGAGGAGCAAAAGCGATTCTCAATCCCGCTCAGAAAAAAGTTTTGGCAATTGCTTTTATAGTTATCGGTGCGCTTTCCTTGGTCTATGGAGTAGGAAAAATGGGGGGAAATCCCAGAGACTTTATCGCTATTTCCACAATTTTATTAGGAATAGAAGGGATAGTTTCTGGTTTAACTATTTACTATGGTAAAACTGAAAATCATCTCAGGGATGGTGCGGCAATTAAACAGAGAGAAGCTGCTGATAATACCGAAACTATTCCCCTGAAAGAACAATTAAAAATAGTTTTTGGTAATCGTCCCTTTTTATACGTTATTGGCATCTATCTTTGTGCTTGGTTAGGAGTACAATTAACCGCCTCGATTTTGGTTTACTATGTCGTCAGCTACATGAGACTATCGGAAGCAGAATCGGGTTTAGTCGCTTTAGCAGTACAGGGGACAGCTTTAGTGATGTTATTTTTTTGGCAAGCAGTTAGTCAAAAATTAGACAAAAAGATAGTCTATTTTTTAGGGATGATATTCTGGATTATTGCCCAAATTGGTTTATTTTTGCTCCAACCAGGAGAAATAACTTTAATGTATATTTTGGCAGTTTTGGCGGGATTTGGCGTATCTGTGGCCTATTTAATTCCTTGGTCAATGGTTCCTGATGTGATTGAATTAGACGAATTAGAAACAGGAAAACGTCGAGAAGGTATTTTTTATGCTTTTATGGTACTTTTGCAAAAAATTGGTTTAGCTTTGGGGTTATTTCTTGTCGGTATTGCTCTAGAAACATCGGGGTTTAAACCGAGAATACCAGGAGAAGCAATTCCCCTGCAGCCGGATAGTGCTTTAATAGCAATTCGCCTAGCAATTGCGCCTTTACCGGCATTTTTTCTGATCATTAGTTTAATTCTTGCCTATTTTTATCCAATTACTCGCCAAGTTCACGCCGAAATTTTAGACCAATTAGCAGCAAGAAGACCAGAGGAAAAGTAAACATCAATTGTCGGCCGTCAGGAGACAGGAAATTATTTTTTTATTCCCGAACTTCCTGTCCAAAAAAATCAGCAAACCCTTACCCTAAAGCATTTGTATTGACTTTTGAACTACTGATTACTGGGTACAATCGACCCGGCAGCATAATGTCTTCAATGAGTATAATGTTATCGATAGCTAAATTGTACAAAAAATGAAATCCTATCCAGTAGAGTTCCGTCAGAAAATCCTAGACTGTTATTATAACGAACCCATCTCTCAAAGACAATTAGCGAAAAGATTCTGTGTAACCTTAAGTTTCGTACAAAAGCTTTTGAAGCAATCTCGAGAAACGGGAGATATTCGACCGAAGACTTATCGATGTGGCCGTCATTTAAAACTTACGCCAGAACAGATGATCGCCCTCGGTGATTTGATTGAGGAAAATAATGACGCAACTCTAGCCGAACTATCGAAACTATTCCTAGAAAGAACCGGTATATTGTTAAGTGTGACCACAGTGGCAAGAATAGCCGAACGCTTGAGAATCACCCGCAAAAAAAACTCTACACCCGACCGAAAAAGAGATAGAAAGAGTACAAAAACTTAGACAAGAATACAAAGGATAAAATTCGGGATATATAAGATTAAACCCTAATCTAGTTATGACCAAAATCCAAGCTCGATCGCTTAAAGTAACTAGAGCGCACGAGACTAGACCTCTTAAAAAAAACCAAAATTTTGCAACTATTACGGAGATTACTAATTATGACCACAAACAATGCCGAGAATAACTCAATCTATCCCGTGCGTTGGCAAGATAACAAAGTCTGGCTGATCGATCAAACCCGTTTACCCATGGAGTATGGGGAAGTTGAGATCACCAGCAGTGAAGCCATGGCCCGGGCGATCGAAACGATGATTGTGCGCGGCGCCCCGGCGATCGGGGTAGCGGCTGCCTATGGTATGGTTTTAGGAGCGCAGGAAATTAAAACCAACCAGAAAGAGCAGTTTCTGGCCGATTTAACTAGAATAGCCGATCGATTAGCCCAAACCCGGCCCACGGCGGTGAATTTATTCTGGGCGATCGAGCGAATGTTAAAAGTGGCCAGGGAAAGTGGCCCAGAAGTGGCAATAATTAGCAAAAATCTTCTTGAAACTGCCCACAATATCCAAAAAGAAGACGTGGAAACCTGTCGGGCGATCGGTCATCATGGTTTATTGGCGCTGCCGGAGCAACCGGAAAAACTGACAATTTTAACCCACTGTAATACTGGGTCCCTAGCCACGGCCAGTTATGGCACTGCTTTAGGGGTAATTCGTTCCGCTTGGACGGCGGGTAGATTAATACAAGTGTATGCAGATGAAACCCGGCCAAGGTTGCAAGGAGCAAAATTAACCGCCTGGGAATGTGCGCGGGAGGGAATTCCCGTCACCGTGATCACCGATAGCATGGCGGCCCACTGTATGCAGCAAAAACTGATCGATGCGGTGATCGTTGGGGCCGATCGCATTGCGGCCAATGGGGACACGGCCAACAAAATCGGCACCTATTCCCTCGCGGTGGTGGCGAAAGCTCATAATCTGCCTTTTTATGTGGCTGCCCCCCTATCGACGGTGGATTTTTCCCTTAAGGATGGTACGGGGATACCGATCGAACAGCGCGATAGTGCCGAAATTTATCAGGTGGGGACGACAACCCTTTGCCCTAGAAATGTTAATTTTTATAACCCCGCTTTTGATGTTACTCCCGCCGCTTTCATCACCGCTATCATTACCGAAAAAGGAGCGGTAACGCCGGCTGAATTAATTTTTTTACAGGAATCCTAGGGGGTGAGCTTTTTCCCCACTGATACCATTTTTATCTGGATTGGGGACTTGCGCTTTGATAATGTACCTTTTGGGCGAACGCAGTTCGCCCCTACATTGTGGACAAAATCCGTTACTGTAGGGGCGCAAAGCTTGCGCCCTCCGATCGATTGGGATATTATTCCCACGCAAGTCCCTTGGCACAGTGGGGAAAAATTCCGCCTCAATCCAATTGGAGGTGACGGCCAAGGGAAAAATGGGTAAGATCACTATTGACAAATAAACTAAAATAGCGTATGGGAATAAAATCAAGGAAGACAATGATTAGGATTTGCTTTTATCTATAGTTAAATGCTATTATTCAGCTTAATTAATCTTAGTTAATCCCCAAGTATATCTTTTTGTTTACTTAAAAGATTTGTGTTGAGATAGTCTAAAAAAATTAAATGAACCAGAGCTTGGTTTTATTCTCTTAAAACCCAAGCATCTCGAAAATTTATTCCTGTTAAATCTTTACCTCATCGAGATTTACACGATGTTATAGTACAAGAGTAAAGACCAAGATCGGAGTAGTAAAGTCTAGATTTGGGTAGATTTGAGTAGATTTTAGGGGAGGCTAAGTATATTTGCCATCTCTGCTTTTAGTAAGTATCAATAAAATCAACCGGAAACAGGTGATTGCCGAATGAAGATAAGAAAGTGGAATTCAATTCAAGGAAGGGAGTGAAGTAAATGTTTAGGAACGGCTCTAATAATCCAAAAGCCAAAATTATTGAATCATCGCCTAGTTCAGCACAACCGGGAAAAAATATGGATAAAGTGCGGGTTATCGTCATAGAGGATCACGATTTAACCCGCATGGGGTTAGTGGCGGCTCTCCAGCATCGAGAGGGTATTCAATTGGTGGGAGAAGCCATCAGTGGATTACAGGGACTGAAACTGCTAGAGGAGACTAAACCCGATGTAGCGATCATCGATATAGCTTTGCCCATGATCGATGGGATTGAGTTAATGCGACGCTTCCAACAAAATTGCGGCGAAGACAGCTTGGCTACGAAGATCCTCATGCTAACCATGTACAACACCCAAGAACAGGTTTTAGCGGCTTTTAGTGCTGGGGCTGATTCCTACTGTATGAAGGATATTAGCATTGATAAGTTAATCGAGGTGATTTATTCCACCCACGAAGGCAATCCTTGGATCGATCCCGTGATCGTCGGCGTTATTCGGCAACAAGTGCGCCAAAATTTTGCCACCAGTAGCCGCACCGACGGCAAAACAGTGATAATTCAAGGCGTTGACCCAGAACATCGCCAATTGCTGGAAAATGTGCCCCTAACAGAACGAGAGCTAGAAATTCTCGCTCTGATTGTCGGGGGTTTTAGTAATGCTCAGATTGGCAACCGACTCTATATCACTATCGGCACGGTGAAAACCCATGTCCGCAATATCTTAAATAAACTCTCTGTGGATGATCGCACTCAAGCGGCAGTGTTGGCCCTGCGATCAGGATTAGTGGACTAAAAAAACCGGCATCCTCTAGGGTTAGGATGCCGGTTCGGTCAAAACTAGAAACTAGACTTGGGCTACCACTTTTGATTCGGCCGCCATTAGTTTTTCGTAGGTTTCACGCATTTTGAGACCGACTAAGACTTGGAATAAACCCGTACCATTGGTAGAGCCGGGATAATCTTTGTGTTTGAGCAGTAATTCCGTCATTTCACCGTAGTATTTAGTGCCGGTTTTGCTCAAATGGCTTTCGATGTAGATCATTTCTTCGAGGTTATCGAATTGACCATCTAGTTCCAGAATCGACACTTCATTCCCCAAGAAGCCATCTGGACCGTAGTAGAGTTTAATACCGGGATAAGTGCAGGTCAATTTACGACCACAGGGCCGCCAATCGATGGTGGAACCTTCATCAAACAGATAAGCGGGTTCAAAGTTTTCCACCCCTTCTTTCTGGATTAAACGAACCCGCAGTAATTTACTTTCGTGATCTTCAAGTAATTTGGTGGGCAGCACTTGAATCACCACGTCAGCGTACTGTCTTTGGGGATCGATATAGGCACTGAAATCCGGTTTTCTAGAATTAATGGCCGCCATCACATCATCATAGGTGTGACCGCGCTCGGCCATATCCCGTTGAATTTTCCAGTTAACTTTGACTTCATCGCTAATATCGAGATAAACGCTGAAATCTAATAGAGACCGGACTCGTTCATCATATAAGGGGTGTAGTCCCTCGATCACGATTACCTTATTCGGTTCGATGATTTCGGGGGGATCGATCATCCCCGTTTCATGATTATAAATAGGTTTATTAATGGCTTGACCTCCCTTAAGAGCTTTAATCTGCTCATACATCAGGTCAAAGTTATTCGCTTTCGGATTGAGTGCGGTGACACCCACCTCTTTTCTCTGTTTGCGATCGAGGCAATGGTAGTCATCTAAACAGATCACTGTCATAAACTCGGCCCCGAATAAATCGGTCAAACGACGTAAAAAAGTAGATTTCCCACAACCGGAGTCCCCAGCTACACCGATTAGAACCACGCGCTCTGGCTTATTGGCCATAGTTTCCCTCTAAATACACAACTAATTGTTAACCCTATAGTATGTAATTAAACCAGACTCTGGATCGAGCAGTACCCCGCCGCCACAAATTTCTGCTGCTGACAGGTTCGGCAAGAGCCTCACGCTAGAATGAGTAGGTATTTGATACTAGATAATCTGTTCAGATCATACCGGAATCAGTGACCAAAATCAGTTATCACTGATTACTGAGAGGGTGCGGTGGGTGTGGAGAAATGTCGTCATTTCCTCCACTGCTAGAGGGGAACTGATGCGATTGCCTTGCATTCTCTCACAACCTAATTCTTGCAGGATTTCTAATTGTTGTTGGGTTTCTACTCCCTTGGCGATCGCTATTAAGTTAAAACTTTTCGCTACCGCCAGCAATGACGAGATAAAACGGGTATCTTGGGGAGTATCAGTCAGTTTTTTTGTTAAAGATTGCTCTATTTTCAGTTTTTTCACGGGAAATTGACCGAGATAGGCGATCGAAGCGTAACCGCTGCCAAAATCATCGAGGGTAATACTAATACCCAATTTCTGCAAATCCCCAAGAATTCGACCGGTTTCGCGGCTATTTTCCAGTAAACTTGTCTCAGTTATTTCTACCTCCAGAAAGAAAGGCCCGATTTGGGTTTCAGTCAAGACTTCTTTGAGGTTGGTGAGCAACTGGGGATCACGCAATTGGTGTGGGGACAAATTGATCGAGATGGGAGTGTATAATAATCCCCGCTGCTGCCATATTTGTGCCTGTTGACAGGCATTTTTTAGTACCCAACGATTAAGCTCAAGGATTAAGTCGCTTTCTTCGACTAAGGGTAAAAAACGATTAGGGGGAATTAATCCGAATTGAGGGTGTAACCAGCACAATAATGCCTCCAATCCTTCCACTTGCCCCTTAATGATATTAACTTGCGGTTGATAGTAAAGAGCTAATTCATTATTTCTCATTGCCTGATAGAGAAAATATTCAACTTTAGAACTACGAGTATTTTTGGGGTGAACATTAACCGACTCTATCTGGGAGTTATCATTTATATTATTCTTAACTGCTACTAAATTTTCCTCCAGTTTCTGTAATATTACTTTCCTGTCTGTGCCGTCGGGGGGATAGATAACTGAACCTAAACTTAATCGCACGACTAGGGAGTGATTTTCGATTTCATTATTACTTTCTAGGGTTTTAATAATTCTTTGACCAACCTTTTCTAGATCATTAGCATCATTAATTTGTGACAGCAGGATAATAAATTCGTACCCTCTCCAATGGGCGACTATATCCTCTGATCGCAAACTTTTTCTTAAACGTTCAATTAAGATTTTTAATAGTTTGTTCCCCAGTCGATAACCTAGTTGATTGTTGACATTTCTTAGCTGCCCTACATCCAATAATAATAGCCCGATCAGTTGATTATTTTTCTGGGCATTATTAATAGCACTTGAGAGGTGTTCATTAAAGAGGGAACGGTTAGGTAAATCCTTGAGAACAACCGAAGAATATTCCTCTTGAATCTTGCTATTAAAACTTATGATTTGCGATGGAGCTTGACGGAGAATTAAGGTACTTTTTGCATGGGGGTCATTATGGCTAGAATTGGTTTCATTTTCCGTAGTTTTCCCTTGTAACTGTTCTATATTTTCAACTGATTCTCGCTCTATTTTTGCTTGACTAGCTATTAAATGAAAACTGGCATTTATATCACAGCCAAAGTTAATTAAATCACCATCTTTTAATTCATGAATTAAGCATTTAGACCCATTGACGTAAATGCCATTATGACTTTTATTTCCCTCTAAATCACCATCAAGAATCCAATAGGAAAATTTTTGGCGATCAATACTCTTTTTAATTAAAGTCGCATGATAGCGAGACGCGTGTTTAGAGCGAAGAACAATTTGATTATCAGACTTACGACCCAGAGAATATTTCATGTCCTCTAGGGTAATTGTTCTCCTACCTTGAGGATCTTCCACAATCAGGAGATAACGGGAATTGGATGAACCATTAATCATTTTTTCAGCACCTCGACAAAAGTGAAAATATAAGTTAATTTATTCTCTCAAAAGCTACGGCTTATTCGTCTTTAAGTTAATTTATTTTCTCAATAAAGTGTTGGGGGTAATTCGGAACAGTTACTTAACAGCAATTGTGTCACATATTCAGGGTTCAAAGTCCGAGTCGACCAAAATCATTGTACTTCTTCACAGTCGAGACGTGGGCAAGTGTCCAACTGTTGTAAACTTTCTCCCCCAACGGCAATAACTCGTAAATTCAAATTCTGCTCTAGGCTGATCATAGTCGATAACATAGCTAAATGCTTGGTTTTTGATGGTAAAGATTGGATAAAGGTTTGATCGATCGATCTTCAAACTGTCGAAGGTGTATTTATAAATATAACTTAATCAGGAATAGCCGGCATCAAAATTATCTAAAACTAACTGCATCCCTAATTCCCGCAAGTCCCTTAAAGCTGAGTTGGCAAAGCTCTCATCCTGCATGATGCAGTTTTCATTAATTTAGACCTGCTGCATCTCACATTTGCAGAAATACCGACTATCAGCAACAAACCAATACAAATGTACGGGCAACCGTCTATAAGCATACCACTTGCAAAGCTAATGCTTTCTGAACTTTGGGAGAGGTGCTTCCTCCACGGACATCTAAAACCACACACGCGGGTTGCGAATTCCTGTCCTCCCTAACGGGTTTCGGGGAGTAGAAACCCTCAAGGTCCCAGATTGAGTGATAAAATCAGAAATAAAGCCCGATTTTAGCAGAGATTTTCCCTTTAAAAATCTCAACTTAGTAAATTTACAAAAATGAGATGTACCACCGAGGAGTTCTCCCTATGGATAGCAACCGATTAATCGAAGAATTAAAAAATCCCGACTTTTATCCTCATTCTGTCAAAATTCCCGTTGAAATTATCCAAACCCATGCTTCAATTATCTTCTTGACAGGAGATTATGCCTATAAAGTCAAGAAACCAGTTAATTATAATTTTTTGGATTTCTCCACTTTAGAAAAGAGAAAATATTATCTAGAACAGGAACTAGAGTTAAATACAAAAGTTGCTGCTAATATCTATCTGGAAGTTTTGTCAATTAATGAAGAACAGGGTAGCATAAGTTTAAATGGAGAAGGAAAAGTGATAGAATATATTTTAAAAATGAATCAGTTTCCCCAAGAATGTTTACTGAGTAAAATTTTTGAACGGGGAGAACTAACGGAAAAAGCGATCGAGTCTTTGGCTGAAAAAGTGGCACAATTTCATCGGAAAGCGGTGAGTAATTCCTATATTACTCAGTTTGGTAATTTGGAAATTGTTAAACAAGCTTTTGATGAAAACTACCAACAAACCGAGAAATATATTAATTTTGTCCAAACCCAAAAACAATACGATGAAACAAAAGCTTATACAGATAAATTCTTCGCAGAACACCGAGATTGGTTAGAGGAAAGACAAATAAAAGGGATGATTCGCGAATGTCATGGAGACCTACATTTAAATAATATCTGTCAGTGGCAGGGAGAAATACAATTATTTGATCGCATAGAATTTAATGAATCTTTTCGCTTCGTTGATGTCATGTATGATCTTGCTTTTACAGCCATGGATTTAACCGCTAGGGGGAGAGAAGATTTCGCTAATTTATTTGTCAATACTTATTTAGAACAAACCGCTGACTGGGAGGGTTTAAAAGTCTTGCCTCTCTACCTGACTAGACAAGCGTATGTGAGGGCAAAAGTCAATAGTTTTCTGCTTGATGGTGACACTTTTTCTGAGAAAATTAAAGCAGATGCACAGGATTATTATCAATTAGCTTGGCAGTACACACAACCGCAGAAACCGAGATTAATTCTGATGTCGGGATTTTCTGCATCGGGTAAGAGTACCATAGGGAAAGTAATTGCTAAAAATCTTAATGCTATTCAGATTCGTTCCGATGCAGTTCGCAAACATTTGGCTGGAATTGACTTAAATCAAACAGGAAGTCTAGATATATATAGTCTCGAAATGAGTCAAAAAACCTTCGCTAGACTAGCGGAATTAGCCCGAATTTTAATAACTTTAGGTTATCCAGTTATTCTCGATGCGCGCTACGATAAATATGCTTGGCGAGAACCCTTATTAACCTATGCCCAAAATTTAAAGATTCCTTTTCATATCGTCCATTGTCACGCACCTATAGAAGTTTTAAAACAACGGATTGCCGCTAGAAAAGGCGATATTTCTGACGCTACTATCGAGGTGTTAAATGCCCAAATTGAGAAAACAGAACCTTTTAATGAAAAGGAACAACCCTATCTAATTTCCCTAGACACTACTAATCCCGATTGGCCAGAATTTTTAGAGAGTCAATTAGGTAAATAGGTTGATATGAATCAATGATATAAAGTAGCAAAAAGGAGAAGCGATTATGAAAACTGTAGTGTTAAATCTAGAGACAGTTAATCTGACCGATGAACAATTTTATCATCTCTGTCAGGCTAATCAAACATGGAATTTAGAACGTAATCAAAAAGGAGAATTATTAATTATGCCTCCCGTGGGTGGAAATACTGGTAAACAAGAAGCTAATTTGATTGTTAAAGTGGGGGTATGGAACGAGCAAACTCAACTTGGTGAGGTGTTTAGTTCTTCGACAATTTTTCGTTTACCAAAGGGAGGATATCGTTCTCCTGATGTTGCTTGGATAAAACGGGAAAGATGGGAAGCTTTGAGCGCAGAAGAGCGAGAAAAGTTCCCACCTTTATGTCCCGATTTTGTGATTGAATTACGTTCTCGTAGCGATTCCTTAACCTCTTTACGCGAAAAGATGCGCGAATATTTAGCCAGTGGTTTACGTTTGGGTTGGTTGATTAATCCTCAACAGCAGCAGGTGGAAATCTACCGACTAAATAGCGGTGTGGAAATTATTAATTTACCTGCTACTTTATCTGGGGAAGATGTCTTACCCGGATTTGTTTTGAATTTAACTTAGCAAGGATGACAGGGAATAACAAAGGGAATGAGACAGAATCAGGCTATCTCTATTGTGTCAAAACATTTCCGGAAAAGCGATCGATTGTCAGCTTGAAGGTGTATAATCTCTCAAAGGCCAGCATCAAGCTACAAAGTTCTCAATATATCCCAAAAAAACCATCAGGATTTCAGGAACAGATGCTCTGGCTTCTTCTTCAAATAAAGAGGAAACTCTCAGCCACAACATTGATATTTGTCAATAATGTCCCCTAAAATTTTCAATCATCACTTTACTCCCCTTAAATCCCTCTCTCTGGGATTATTTCTCCTGCAAGCTTTCACTCCCCTCACCCTAGCAGCCCCCCCGCGAGAACCGGATCAAACCGTCGGCTGTGATATTCTGGTGGTGGGTGGTGGTTTAGCCGGTGCCGGTGCGGCCTACGAAGCCTTATTATTAGGAAAAACCGTCTGTTTAACCGAGATTACCGACTGGGTGGGGGGACAGATATCTTCTCAGGGAACCTCCGCATTAGATGAAAGACGGACACAAAGAGAAAAATTATTTTTCCCGAAAGGTTATCTAGAATTTAGGGAAAGAATTAGAAAGCATTACGGGAAACGCAACCCCGGAGAATGTTGGGTAAGCGGGTCTTGTTTTTTGCCTTTTGATGGACATAAATTATTATTTCAACAGTTAGAAGACGCTGCCAAAAAAGGCAAAGGAACCCTGAAATGGTTTCCCTCCACGGTAGTCAAAGAATTAAATACTGAAACTTTACCCAATCGCGGCACTGGTCAACAGATTACCAGTGTAATTGCCATTCAACATAGTCCCGCAAAAGGTACTCCTCCCCTAAATACCGAGTTTTTATCGCAAAAAATGGCGGATATCTATCGCTACGAAAATTCTCCCCGTTTTGATAAAAAAATCCTCCGTTTTGTCTCCAAATCCCCCCAACCGAATCAATTAGCAGATTGGTATGTGATTGAAGCGACCGAAACTGGAGAAATCATCGGATTATCAGATATTCCCTACCGTTTAGGGGTCGATAAGCGCAGTTATCTCGAACCTTCTTCCTCTAGCGTCACTGGCGACCCCTACTGTACCCAAGGCTTTACCTATACCTTTGCCATGGAGGAAACAGAAAAACCCCAAACCCACGAGAAACCGGTTTATTATGAACGCTATGCCCCCTATTTTAGCTATGAATTGCCGCGATTAGCCGATTTTGACCTCGTTTTCACCTATCGTCGTATTTGGAGTCCGCAACTGGGTAAAGAGAAAACCTTTGGGGGAATTACTTTTACCGAACCCGTCCCGGGGGATATTTCCATGCAGAATTGGACCTGGGGAAATGATTATCGTCCGGGGACTGCTAAGGATAACTTTATCTACACCCGTGAACAGTTGCAAGAGCTAGGGCAGTTATCTCCGGGGGGATGGATGGGAGGATTACGCACCGAAACCCTCGCGAGGGGCGAAGAACACGCCATTTCCTACTATTATTGGCTAGTAGAAGGGACGACCGATTCCCAGTTAGGAGACGGGGTAAAAGTTCCCCATTTGAATAACCGTTATCTCTCTGGTTTTGATTCTCCCATGGGTACTGCCCACGGTTTGTCAAAATATCCCTATATTCGGGAAGCAAGACGGATTATCGGTCGTCCTTCCCTGACTTTCCCCACTGGTTTTACCGTCACGGAAATCGATATTTCCCGACAAAATTTTCAAAGCGATTTCTATCGTCAAAATCTTTCCCCGGCAGAATATCGGCGCTTAATTGCCACCTTGGCAGGATTAGAGGGATTTTCCGTACTTGATGGCACATTATCCCCCGATCAGGCCGTTAAACGCAAGCGATCGACTATTTACCCCGATTCCGTCGGTATCGGTCACTATGCGATTGATTTTCATCCCTGCATGACGGAACATCCCCCCGAAAAACCGGGTAATACAGAAAAAGCAGGAGAAAGACAGGGACAGGGCCAAGCTTATCCTTTTGAGATACCTTTAAGGGCTATAATTCCCCAAAAAATCGATAATTTACTGATAGCGGGTAAAAGTATCGCTCTCAGTCATATTGCCGCGGCCGCCTATCGTGTCCATTCCTTCGAGTGGTCCTCTGGGGTAGCTGCTGGCATCACGGCAGTGTATGCTTTAGATAATAATGTACTGCCCTATCAATTAGTAGAAAGTGATTTTCTCATCGGGAATAAACAACTGCGAGAATTACGGCAAAAAATCGACGCTAGTGGTAATCCCACTGTGTTCCCCGATGCCTCAATTTTCCGGTCGATGGATAATTGGTATTAATTAGGGTCTGCTGAAAAAGTTTGTTGGTGGGGTTAGGGTGCAGGGTCTGGGGTTTTAAGCTAAGACGCATTTTCACCCCCCTATCCTTAGATTGGCTGAATCTCCCCCAATCCCTTTACTGTTGCAAGAGTGCCTCATCTCAACAAGTAATTTAAGTGGGTGGGCAGCTTACACTTTGTCGCCGCGAAGTATTTTGAATATATCAGTGACAATTCTGTTTCTAATTTCCTCTAAAGAACCTGATTTGCCAGAATTTTTCTGACTTTCCAAGTAACTTTTAACCCCTTTAAATTGTTGTTCTAGATGACCACTATAGCGATTTTGTCCCAAAGAATAATCAGGATTATTCGATCTTATAATAGTTTGAGCATCGTGTAAATCATTCAAAAGATAGGCGACCTCTGGCCAATAGCTACTATATTTTTCGTAGTTATACAAAAGGAGAATTACTCGACAGGTTGCTGCAAAAATTTTCCCTTTAGCGGTAAACTGAGTTAACCGGTGAGGATATAAGCCTCTAATTTGAAAATCTTCGGGCATTTTTTGACCTTTATTTGGCTTTTGCTCGGTAAATATTCGCTGAAGATAGGTTTTTTCTCCTCTTTTTTCATCCACTGTTCCCTCAGATGCAATTGCCGCTCCTAAAGTAAACCTTTTCATCGCCATACGAATACTTTCTTCTAATCCTTCTTCCTGATTATCTTTACAAAGTTCCACCAGTCCCAACCCAAATAAAAGAAGACTAGCGTGAATACCAAATAAATAAACTTTATTATCTGAATTTGAGTCAAGGTAAGTTAATGCTGACATGGGTAGCTGTATAATTTTTTCTTGAATACCAAATATTTCTTCAATACTAAATGAAGAAGCTTTATTGTCTGGATTGTCTGGCATAGTTGGCTGTGTAATTTCTTCTTGAGATTGACTAGATTCATTAAATGTTTTTTGAATTTTTTGATAAAACTCGTCTAAGTTTCTGCTGCCCTTTCCGATTTCAATAGTTTTTTGATAAAACTCGTCTAAGTGGCTGCTACCCTTTCCGATTTCAATAATTGGGGGAATGGTTTGCACATAAATATCATTGTATTGCTCATAAAATATAATAGTCGAATCCGGTTTTAATCCACTAAACTCTGTTTTCTGTTTACCACTATAATTTTTTATCTGTTGATAAGATTTTCTGCCTCGCTCTCCATAACAATCAAGAGCATTTTTAATTAAACGTTCGGCCCATCCTAGACAATTTTGGCGGCTAAATTTTTCCGTTAATCGATTGGTGTCTCCGACATAGGCGGTGATTAAATAAGACCAAATTTGATACACTGTCCAGTAAGCATAGTAATTAGCATCACCGTCTCTAGCCGCATAAATACGAGCTTTTTCTAAGAGACGAAGAGGTTCAATTAATAAATGAGTTTTGGGATTGGGTAATTGAGCAATGTAAGGGAAAAAGATATAAATTTTGGCGCGGTGAGAATAGATACGAGATAGATAATAGAAAAAAGGATGAGCATTAGTTTGAGAGTATTCACCAATGATTGCGTATTCTTTCAAATATTTCTGCAAATATTCTTCAGCAGTGTTCAAATATTCTTCAGCTTTACGAATTGCAGAACCCCTTTCTTGATGGTCACGTTCCTCATCTTCAAGGTCTGTATAAAAATGATAATCAAATAGACAGATATGGTAGAGACTAACTAATAGTTTATCGTCTAGTCGTCCCTTTTCGATATGGGGTTTAATAACCTCAAGATATTTTTGGGCAATACGATAGAGACCCTCTTGAAGATATACTTGAATAATTGCCAAATGTGCTTCATAGGCCACCCTACTCCAAGCTTGATTATTATTAACTTCCTTGAAATTTCTCTCATCCCAATTGCGATATTTATCCTTAAACAGCTTTTTTTCTAAATAATCTTGCATAGCCCTGAGAGAGAAAGGGTAGAATTTTATCCATTTTTCTGCTTTTTCTAGTATATATTTTTCCTCAATTCTCTGACAAAGTTGTTGTAGATATTGCTGAGAATCAATTGCCGTTTTTTCAATGGCTCTCAGTCGAGCATGAAGGGCAGACTTAGCGGCAGATTCTAGAAGATCAAATCCATAAAATTCTCCTGTTGCTAATTCTTGATCGGCGACAATTTGATTATAATTAATTTCACCTTCTAGAGATTTTTTCACATCTTCCTGTTTGCATAACTTAACCAGAGAATAAGACCAAACAGCACTATTTCTTGTATTGCCAATCACTTTATCTTCACTGACTATTTTTTGGGTGACAGGTAGATATCCTTGCTTTTTCAAAATATCTATCCCCTCAAACAAAAATCGATTAATTGCGGTGGTGATATGAGCGATAGGACTGCCCACACCTACCACTTCTTCACAAAATTCTAATCGACTGTTTGATTCTTCTTGCTTGAAAAATTGGCTGATTTCTTTTTCTTCTAAGGTTGGTTTTGGTTTCCAGTTCTCTGGGGGATAGACATAAAAATACACTCGCACCCTATAAGCTATCTGTTTTTCTAATCCTTGAGCATAATACTCATTTTCGTCTTCAGGATCATCGAGAAAATCGGTATTGATTAAACCTGTTTTGCCTCGGTATAATTTTAGGGGCAGAGGTTTGACTTTCTCAATTTCTAAATAGTCGATATAAACGGGAAATTTATCTCCTAATAAATTATTTTTGATAATTGAATTGCTCAGACTTTCCAAAAAGAGATTGGATATGGAATCGCTAGTTAAATTATTCTTAACAAAATCTGGACATTGCCCGACAACAGTTTTAATTTGTCTGAGTCCAGCTTGAAATTCTGTCCGGCTCACTTCTCTTAAAATCTTATCAACCAAATCCTTGATAATTTCCTGCTCCGAGCCTGTTGATAAATGCTGATAATATTTTTTTAATCGGGGTTGAATATACTCTATAATCTGATTACCTAAAGATTCATCTAGATTTTGATTATCATTTGGGTCAAGAGATTTTAGGTAACTGTGTTGTTGTTTTTGGGAACTGTATAGATTAATGGCCTGTTTATAAAAGCTAACAACGTCTAGGGAATCCTGCTGTATTTCATCGGTAATGATCTCTTTTAACTGCTCAAGTAAACCAGCTTCGGGATGAACAAGTAATTTCAATTTATCCCTTTCATCCAGAGATAACTGTGCATATTTTTTGAGAACTCGTTCTTTTTCTTGTTGGGTAAACTTATTGATCATTTTTTGGGCTAAGCTATCCTTATTTTTGGCTGACTCTCCTTGCCAATAAGCCTCCAGTGAGCTAAGAATAGTAACTAATTTCCCCAAGCTTAAACTGGGTACCCGCTCCTCGCGTTCCTTTTCTTGGTAACGCTCTCCCATCACCGAACGCAGCACTCGCCGGACAAAAATGCGATTTTGTCGCCATTGTTTGGCTATTTTGTACTCATTCGGTTTGGGACTATCCTCACTAATGTCCAAATCGGTCAAATTGTTGAGGAGATGCAAATACACCGCAGCATCTCTTTGTCGGTCTTCATCGCTTTGTCTTTGATTTTCTGTGTCCAGATCGCTCATAGGTTTAGATGTTACTCTGATGATTCAGCCCTAGATGCCCGTTTTGATCAATAGTTATGTTCATATAATACAGGCTAATCTGGGGGATGTGCATAAAAAATCTGCATTAATTTTTGTAAACCTTGTTAAAATTATCGGTAATTGGTTTGTTAGCCTTTGTAGTGCAACCCTGTAGATGATTGCAGGAAAGAGGTTGCTGATGACGGAAGAGACCGATAGGGTATCCATCACTGAACTGGTGAGGGCGGCTTTTTATATGTGCATTTTCTACGCTAATACATGAAGAGTATGTACATCTTGACCATTGTTCGGTTTTTTGACAACATAGTTGGACGACGTGATATATTTTATACCGTTTTTGTAACACTTTGTAACACCTTTGCTCAGACCAAACTAGATTTGGTTGAATTTGCACTTAATGTATGAAGGGTAGATGTTGCGGAAAATAATTCAATGGATTATCTTTGGGGTTGTATTAGCAATTGTTCCACTTGTAGTAGCACTTTTAATTAGAGCTACTCGGGGACAATCCACTGAACTTGTTGATTTGTTGAGAAACGGTGAACTGCTTCTAGTAACGGCCGGTATTGTGGGTGCTGCTATTGGGGATCTTTTAGGAGGGAATAGAACTCAACCTATCTTTGAGCTATTCTCTGGAGGTGCGTGCGTTTTAATCTTGGTTGTTTCTTCCATATTATATGCCGATGTTTCGGCTGCTCATGCGTCCCAACAAACAGTGAATATTGCTGTAATTGAAAGATCTTCACTATGGCTATTTTCTGGGGGTGTTGTTTCGAGTTTCTTCTGTGTCGTTTTTTCGGAGCTATAGTTTTATGGAGACGATCGCAATAGTAACATCCTTATTAGCTATTTGCAGTTCAGCGATTTCCTTAATTGCAAAATATAGATTCCAGAGGCGAGAACGAAATAATCCAAAAATGCTCAATAAAAAGTCAGCAGAAGGGCAGCGGCAGCAACAATTGAGGCAAATGGAAGAGAAAATAGAGTTAATGCGCTCATTTTCTAGTTCTAAGAGTGGTGACATGAGTGAGTATAAAAAACTCGCGCTCGACATAAGCGATTCTGCTTCTCGAATTGTAGATGAGTTAGAATCAGACAAGTTTTAGCAACACAATTCCTAACCCGTAGTAATCTGCACCCAACAAGTTGTTGAGGAGATGCAAATACACCGCAGCATCTCTTTGTCTTTGATTTTCTGTGTCCAGATCGCTCATAGGTTTAGATGTTACTCTGATGATTCAGCCCTAGATGCCCGTTTTGATCAATTAAATAGTTATGTTCATATAATACAGGCTAATCTGGGGGATGTGCATAAAAAATCTGCATTAATTTTTGTAAACCTTGTTAAAATTATCGGTAATTGGTTTGTTAGCCTTCGTAGTTAAACCCTGTAGATGATTGTAGGAAAGAGGTTGATGATGAAGGAAGAGACCGATAGCTTATCAATCACTGAACTGGTGTGGACGGTTTTTATATGTGCGTTTTGTGCCATAATACATGAAAAATTTTTAACGCTGTCACTGTATGTGCATACTGGACAAATATTCTGTACATTATGGACATATTCGACAATTTTCGTCAGAATAAATGGACAAGGTTATTTTATCTCGTTTTTGTAACACTTTGTAACACCTTTGCAGTGATTGTAAAATGCCAAAACAGTTAGAAAAGAAAAAAACAACTGAATTAGAACATAGAGCAATTGAGTTGTCTCGCTCGGGTTCACCCGGTGGCGCAGAGGAGGAGTGGAGCTATTTCACTAGCCCTCCGCCCAAAAGCCTTCAGCCCAAACTCGAGCCGAGGGACACTCAGCGAGTCCGATTGTCCACAGGTTTGCTGGTTGAATTTGAACTTGTAGATAAGTATCAATCGAAATTTACTCAAGCATTCAAATTCAAATATCGCCTCCGATACCAAGGTATCCCTTTATACGGCTCCTCGATCATTGTTGATTTAGACGAAGACAATAAATTTTTGTTTGCAAACTCGTCTGAAGTTGCTCAAGATGAAGCTGTAAAAAAAGGATTTCCTGACAAAAATCCGCAAGTTACTGAAAAAGATCTAAAAGATTCGATAAGCAAATATTGTCTTGAGAAGGGTGAGTCTATTTCCCCAGAAGCCCTAAAGGATTGTGATATTAATCCCGAGCTTTACTATTATTTCAAACACTTTTCTAATGGCTCCAGTCACAAGCTAGGTGAATGGAGACTTGTTTATGTTACGAATATTAAAGTTATGGCTCCAACCAGTGGCGAAAAATCTGTTGGAACATCACTGGAATTAACTGATTATGTGATAGATGCCCACACAGGTCAGATAATACTCGAACTCTCAAATTTGAGAACCTTCTGCTAAAAGGGTTCTGTCCATAACCTACTGCCAAACTGTCTATCGTTTGGAGATATTTACCAAAATATCCCTAACTGTTGGGCTGGTTTTGGTAAACTTTTTTGACATTATTCAAATATAATCCACTTTTTGACGGGAAATACACGGGTATTTTATCCATCTTCTTTCTGTAGTTTTGACTTGCTTAAATTTTAGCAATTTTACTGTAGAGAGCAACGGTGCTTAGTGAAATCAGTAGAAAAGTGGTTTATGTACAGATTGTGCGTAAATAATCGACTGTTTTGCGTACCATATTGTACATAATCGACTTTTTAACTATGATTAGTTACTTAAGCGCTGACTGGAACTTATGAATTTATCGGGGGCAAAAACTTATGGTCTGCACAGAATGCAATGACGCACCATCTAATGGTAACTGTGGGCTTTCACGAACTTATAATTCGAGAGATAACGATTATTTCTCTGAGATCAATCGCGCTAATCACCGATTAGTAGATGATCTTTGTCGCGATTTTTGCCAAGAAGCTCGTGATAATGTTGAAACCGTTGCCCAGTTTATCAAAGGTAACTTCAGCAGACCACTAGATAAATATGAAGCTATCATTAATTTTGATGTCCCTGCCTTATGGTATGCAAAACCGGCCTCATCTGGACAAGGAGAAATTAAACGGGCTTTATTTGGACAAAGAGAAATTAATGGTATAATGCGTTCTTATGGAACCGATATCACAGTAGTAGCTCATGAATTTTGTCATGGTTTAATTAAGTCTCCGCCAAAAAATCCACTTGCAGAATCTTTTTGTGACATATTTGCGGTTTTAGTGCGTAACTATCATAGGGATAATCCTTATTATTGGAATAATCCTCATAATTGGCTGTGGGATGTGGGAGAAAACTTTCAAGAAGGAACTGGATCCCTGAGACGATTAGATACATTACTTTCTTTAAGGTTTACAGATGCAGGGTCTGTCTATGGACAAATTGATTGGAATACGGCCAAGAATTATTACGAACTTTCCTTGATTCATAGTCATGCTTTTTATCGATTGATGACAATTCATAACACTGTCATCAATGGACAGCCTCTTTTTAATGGCGAATTTGCTCTTAAGCTATTCGGTGCTGTTCTAGAAGATATTTCCACGCTCGATAGGTTCCCTAAGAGTTTCTCTGAGAGTCGTAGAGTATTTGAAGAAAAAGCCCAAGTATTACTAAGAGCCTCTCCCCACACAAACCACCAATTAGACGCTATTTCTCAAGCATTTATTGATGTAGGAATTGAGTAAATAAGTAGGGAGGCACAATTATTTGTAGGATGGGTTAGCGGTAGCGTAACCCATGCGGGCGTTGGGTTTCATACTTCAACCCAACCTACGTTCATCTTATATTTAATTCCACCCACCTACTTATTAGCCAACTAAATTGACTATTAAGCAATCGCTTGGCACTTTTTTAATGTCAGTTTTAAAAAGCCATCTAACTAAGGGATTACCATTTTGTTCCAAACGGGCAGTCAAATTTAACTTAGTCCTCACCAATTGCATATTATTAGGGACTTTGACAATCATGTGCATAAATTTACTTCCTTGAACTCCTTTTCCCTGTGCTTTTCGATATTCCCAATCAGCCTTATATTCCCCAACTCCTGTCGCTATAATTGTTGGTTGTAATTCGGGGTATTCTAGGGCAAAATCCGTTCCTCCTAAACTTGCCTGAGCTTCCTTAAACTTAATATTGGGGGACAGACTAACTTTACAGTTACGCTTGATTTCCTGATTGATTTCTAACGGATATAGATCAAAAGCAATAGCCCGGTTTTGTTGATTATCGGGCAGTAAATCAACAGAAAATTTAGCTTGAGTAATTTGAAATTTATCTTCTCCACTATTACGAAGAGAACAGGCAAAACGGACTAAAAAAAACTCTGCCTCATTCTGTTTTACCTCTAACCAAGAGGGAATTGCACCAGAATAAAGTTCAGCTAATGGCCAAACTTCTGGTTGTCCGATGCTAACAATTGGTACATAGCTGGGCCGTGAGGGAGGTGAGATAAATCTAAAATTTTCTTCCGCAATTTGTTCGTTGTCCAATTCTAGTGGCCCTTGCCAAATAATATGCTGAATTGTTTCAGGAGTAGATAATAACATATCAATTCAATCCGTGAAGTTGTTCAATGATCAACAGTATATCGCCAAAATAGAGAAAATAAACCCAATCCTTTGGCGAGAAAATAGGATTGAGTTAACAGGATCAAAAATGGGATAGGTTAAAAACACATCCCACGGTTTCGATTAAGTCAGAACTACTGACGAATTTGTACCGGCATCACCAAATAGGTCATCTTTAAACCTCCCAAGGGGGTAAAAATAACCGGTTGGGTACTAGCATTTAACTGCATTTGGATATCATTATTGGGTAAAGCCTTCAAACCGTCCATCAAATATTTAACATTAAAGGCAATATCGCCACTTTCTCCCTGAATTTCCGCCGCCATGGACTCTTTGGCACTACCTAAATCGGGAGATTCCACCGCTAGGGATAAACGGTCATTTTCGCTATCGAGGCTAAACTTGACTAAGTTATTCTTTTGGTCCGATAAAACCGCCACTAATTCCAAACAACGGATTAATTGTTTGCGGTCTAAAACCAAAGAACGCTCGAAGGATTTAGGAATTAACTGATTATAAGTGGGATAGGCCCCTTCTAACTTACGACTGGTTAACCTCTGTTCCCCCATTTCAAAGATGACTTGAGAATCATCCACATGCAGAGTAATAGTCTCGATATTTTGTTTTGTTGACATCATTCTTTCCAATTCTCGCAGGGCCCGGGCCGGAATGGTGACATTAAAGCCACCAGAGGCACTTTCTACCTCCTCTAGGGGAGTTTGTACCACCGCTAAACGATGACCGTCTGTAGCGGCAAATTCTAGACAATCGACGGTTTTAGTTAAATGCACCCCCGTCAACACCTGTTTAGTTTCATCGCCACTAGCGGCAAACAATGCACCTTTTAGTCCCTCTGTCAAGGCAACTACAGGTAAATTAACAATTTCCCCATCGGCCACCGTGGGCAATTCTGGGAACTCATCGGCTTTCATACCGCGAATTTGGAACTGTGCCGAGGCAGTTTTTAGAAAAGCGAGACTATGCTCCTCATCATTCTTGTTTTCTTCCACAGAGATAGTGATTTCCCCCTCTCCCAAACGAGAGACAATATCGTTAAGCAATTTTGCCGGCAGGGTAATTTTGCCCCCTTCCACCACCTCGGCCCGAAAACTGGTGCGAATCCCTAAACTCAAATCAAAAGCAGTCAGGCTAATTTCGCCCTTTTCCTCATCGGCACAAAAGAGAACATTTCCCAACACCGGATGGGTAGGACGACTGGCAACGGCCCGACTAACTAGGGATAAATTGCTGTTGAGTTCGCTTTGACTACTGGTAAATTTCATAGCAGGAATAGTTTTTTTGTACGCTAAAAAATAATAGCAAGAATTCCCCTGTGGAAAATCTGTGGAAAACCAGAGCTTTTTTCGATCGCTCTTTCCGGGCTAAAATCTATCAATAGCAATAACTTCGGCCATTGCTAGGTTTTTACTGCAATTCTGAAAAGATTGTGGAAAAATTGTCAACAGTGAAATTTTTGCCCTTTCTCAGCCAATTACATCAGCTGTTAACCATCAAGCTACAAGTCAAGAATAGCGAGACTTTAGCCGACCAGCGCCTTTCTTAGCGAAAAAATTGCGTTAAATGTAGGCCGGTGATCTTTAAAATGGAACAAGCAGCAGGAAGTTAACAAAACAAAACTCTGGGCATTCCCCGGAATCGATAGACTCAAATAGACAAGGAGACAGGATTGGTTAGCACATCTTCGTATCAAACAACAAAATCGAAAGAAATCTTTACAGCCGCTCAAAAATTAATGCCGGGGGGTGTAAGTTCCCCCGTGCGGGCCTTTAAATCCGTCGGTGGTCAACCCATCGTTTTTGAAGGCGTCAAAGGGGCCTATATTCGCGACGTGGACGGTAACGAATACATCGACTATGTGGGAACTTGGGGGCCGGCTATCTGTGGTCATGCCCATCCCGAAGTGATTGCCGCCCTACACCAGGCCTTAGACAAAGGGACCAGTTTTGGCGCTCCCTGTGTCCAGGAAAATATTCTCGCTGAAATGGTGATTGATGCCGTTCCCAGCATTGAAATGGTGCGTTTTGTCAATTCCGGCACCGAAGCCTGTATGTCCGTCCTGCGCTTAATGCGGGCTTTTACCGGCCGGGATAAAATCATCAAATTCGAGGGCTGTTACCACGGTCATGCCGATATGTTCCTGGTTAAAGCCGGCTCTGGTGTAGCCACCCTGGGTTTACCCGACTCGCCGGGGGTTCCCAAAACCACCACTAACAACACTTTAACCGCCCCCTACAATGACCTGGAAGCGGTAAAAGCCCTCTTTGTCGAAAATCCCGACTCGATTGCCGGGGTGATTTTAGAACCAGTGGTGGGTAATGCCGGCTTTATCGTGCCGGATGCTGGCTTTTTAGAAGGATTGCGGGAATTAACTAAGGAATACGGAGCCTTGTTAATGTTTGATGAGGTAATGACCGGATTTCGCATCGCCTACGGTGGCGCTCAGGAAAAATTCGGCATCACCCCCGATTTAACCACCCTGGGCAAAGTTATCGGCGGTGGGCTGCCAGTGGGGGCCTACGGTGGTCGGGCCGATATTATGGCGATGGTGGCTCCGGCCGGCCCGATGTACCAAGCGGGAACCTTATCCGGCAACCCTTTGGCCATGACAGCAGGAATTAAAACCCTCGAGTTACTCCAGCGCCCCGGCACCTACCAATATCTCGATAAAGTGACCAAATCCTTAACTGAAGGGCTGCTGAAAGTGGCCAGAGATGCTGGTCATAGCGTTTCTGGAGGTTATATTAGCGCCATGTTCGGAATGTTTTTCACCGGCTCCCCCGTGCATAACTATGAAGATGCCAAAAAGGCCGATGTGGCTAAATTCGGTCGTTTTCACCGGGGAATGTTAGAAAGAGGCGTTTATCTAGCTCCTTCCCAGTTTGAAGCTGGTTTTACTTCCTTAGCTCACACAGAGGCCGATATCGAACGGACTTTGGCCGCCGCTAAGGAGGTTTTAGCAAGTTTATAGTTAATGCCGCTTCGACTGGGAAAATCGATTGATAGAGTCCCAAGTATTGATGAGTTGACATCTCCCCGCTTGCAAAAGACGGGGATTATTATCGGTGAGATCGAGTGCAGTTTTAACCTTGCTCGATCTCGGTAACAATCTATTTTAGAAGGCCTGTCTAGTAGGTTTTCTGACTGCTATTTTTCAATTTTATTGGTGAGAGTTCCCACCACATCAATACCGAGGGTTTGATGGACACTGGCGAGGAATTGATTGACGATTTCGGGATAGACTTTGATCAGGGCAGCCAGGGATTTACCATCACCATTATCAACGATATTAACTCGCTCGAGGTGTAATCGTTTAGGAATTTTAATCGCCTCCTCCAGGATAGTTTCTAACTGTTGAATCAAGAAAATTGCTTCTGCTTCGCTGCCGGTGTTTTGCCAGACTTCTGCAAATAATTCGTTAACCAAGGCTTCAGCTTTGGCATTTTCTTCAAAAATTGCCGCTTCTCCTCTAGCGCGGAAAGTTTCAGCTTCCTGCTGCGCTTCTGCGGGTAAAACTTGATCTGCTTGGAGACGTAATCTTTCCAATTCTGCCCTAACCTGTTGCAATTTTTCCTCAACTATAGCACGTTTTTCCTTAGCGGCAGCAATAGTTATTTCTTCTTCCGATTTTGCCTGTTGTTCCAGTTTTGCTTTTAACTTTCTCAACTCGTTTTCTTGCTCTAAAATGATAATTTGATCGCGGGTTTTAGCCACGGTTGCCTGTTCCTCACATTCCGCAACTATTTGTTCAGCTTCATTGAGGGCATTTGATTCAGCAATTTCAGCATCACGCATGACTAAAGCGATTCTTTCCCGTCCGAGGGAGTTAAGATAATCCACGTCATCGGCAACATTTTGAATTTTGAGAGTATCAATTTCTAAACCGAGTTTAAACAGATCTTGACTGACGTTACTGGTAATACTTTCGGCAAATTTTAGGCGATCTTCGTTCACTTGTTCGGGGGTCATTGTTGCGACTACACCCCGCAAGTTTCCTTCTAAAGTTTCCTTAGCTACGCGAATAATTTCTTCTCGATCTCGATCTAAAAAACGTTCGATCGCATTGCCGACTATTTCAGGTTTAGAACTAACTTTCACGTTAGCAATTGCCACTATATTCAGGGGAATATTGCCCTTAGAATAGGCATTTTTAATCTCAATTCTGATCGGGGTTGTGGTGACATCCATGCGTTTAACGGTTTCTAAAATTGGAATACGAATCGCCCGACCCCCCGATACCACTCGATACCCCACATCCTGTCTATCTTTTGATTTGCGTTTCATCCCACTCAGAATTACCACTTCATTGGGTTTACAAATACACAGAAAAGAATTGATAAACCAAACCGCACCGATCCCCAGAAATATAAATAAAGCGACGGGAACACTATTCAATAATAAATTGCCAGCACTGTTGTTATTATTGTTGTCGTATTGGTTGGGATTAATTTGGATGAGATAGGAATTATTTTGACTATTCATAGTTAGTTACCCTTTGGTTTAGAAGAAATTAGAAATCGCCCCTGATATACTTTTCCGCAATGACTAAAACTTTATTATCCTGGAAATTGAGGATAAATGCTTGATCCCCGACATTAAATTGTTCTTCCCCTTCCGTTATCGCTACTATATCGATCAGACTATCTCCGACATTAACTCGTACTTTCCCCTTGCTATTTTTGTCGAAGGGGATTTGAACAACTCCAATTAAACCGATGAGAGAGTGATGATCGACAATACTATTTACCTGTTGGTTGCAGCGTCTTAACTTGACTAAAATTAGGAGTAGAATAGCCAAACTAATACCTACCCCTAAAGAAATTAAAACGATTGTGAGCAGTTGAGCATTCATAAGTTTAGTTATTTACCGTTATAGTTGCCCCCAATCTAATTACCGTTAACTAATTCGAGACTTCGGCCATTTCAATCACGCGATCAGCATTATCTTTGACCAAAAAATTTAAAGGTTTATTGCGACGAACTTTATACTTTAAGCGTCGTGATTCCACCCGCATCAGAATTTGTTCTAAACAATCGTGATCAAAACAAACGTGACGATGACGATCCTTATAACCTGCGGTTGCTCCAGCAACGATGTGCAGTTGGGTATTTTTCTTCAACTGATACCATAAACCCTGGGGTTGATCTCCCAAAGAAGGGTTGGCAGTAGTCACAGCCGGATTACTAGACATATAAAATGGGTCAATCATATTATTGCCCATCGTCTGCTCATAATTGTAATAGTAATGGAGGGGGACATCGGCGGTGGGTAAATTTAAAAGTCCTTCATAAAATTGTCGGGCTGTCTCCAAATCTGTCACCATGATTGTATGAACTTTTGGGGCGCTAGTTAGAAACATCCACATGGCTAAGGCATAAGCGGCCAGAAGCATAACCATAATCCCCTGGGTGGACAGGAGAGTATCAAGGGGTAGAAAAGCGCCGAAGAAAAGATGATTTATCAACACTGATGTGATCCTATTGTCTAAGAATTTCTATCATTCCCTAATTATAATCACGACGCTGAAACTTAAGTTAACAGGGTGGGGAGTGACCAAGTTCCGTACATTTGTATTAAAATGCTCCCCCTGGGATGAATAAATGATGAGATGATGACATTGGCTACGGAAATATGAGGAATGAGCAGAGATGAAAGCGTATATTGGAAATAGAGCCGTCCCTAGAAAGTGAGCTACTGTTATGAATTCTTTTGCGCTTCCCGTCTTTCTGCAATCAGGTTTAACCCTACTGGCATTTTTAGTGCTGATTATCCTGATGGCTTAAATCTTAATCCGTCTGTGACTTCGATCGAGTAGGAGCCGATCGACAGCTCAGACTAGATTTTGATAGACAGTTAGCATCTGTTCAGCGATCGCTGACCAACTATATTGATTTAAGACTAAATCCCTGGCATTTTTCCCCCTTTGTTGGCGAATTTCAGGATCAGTGATAGCCGTTGCCAAAGTATTAGTTAAATCCTCAAGCTGACAAGCTGTCACCCATCCCGCAGCCGCTGCTGCCACCGCAGGATGCAGATCCACCCGGTCTGAGATCACCACAGGAATTCCGGCGGCCATAGCTTCGGCAACCGCAATGCCAAAATTTTCATAGTAGGAAGGTAAAACAAATAAATCGGCCCTAGCGAGGAGGCTATTTTTGACTTCTCCGGTGACAAATCCGGTAATTGTCGTATTTTTGCCCAATATTGACCGCTCGATCTGATTTTTAATCTGATTTTCGTACTCCCGGTCCTGGGGATTGCTTCCTGCTAAGACAAAATGAAAATCTAGACCATTTTCTAACAACCTTTCTAAACTGGGCAGCAATAAATCTAGACCTTTTTTCGGATCAAGACGGGACATATAGAGGATGATCGGTTTATTTTCGGGAAGATCAAAACCCTTTACTGGTAAAGCTTGTGGGTTAAAAAAATCTACCCCTAGGGGGATGACAATATCCTTAGTTTTTATATTAAATCTTTTGGCAGTTTGACACTCCTGCTGACTGGTAAAATGAATTGCCGCCGCCGCCGCTAAATTGGGTTTTTCCAGAAAATTGGCATATATTTGTTTAAGTTGCCGTTTTTTTTGCAAATCTGCCGGATCGAGGGTGCCTAGGGGACGGAGAATATAGGGCAGTTGATGATAACGAGCGATCGAAGCTGATATACTGCTCACCGGGGAGAATAAAGCATGAATGTGAGCGATATCGTAATCTTTTGCCCTATTAGCCAACCAAGTAAACAGATCAAGGGAAAATTTATAGCGCCGAAAGGGAGAACAGGGAAAATAATAGATTTGATAGCCATTTTGACTAACAGAGACCCCCAAAGGCACATCTAGGGGTGCTTGTCCCGTGTCACCATTGGAATCGGTGGTAATAATAGTCACATCTTGGCCCAGTTGGGCCAGGGCTGCTGACAAACCAAGTACCATTTGACTAGGGCCACCGTAAACAAGGGAAATCGAAGGAACAAGCTGAAGAATTTTCATCTCTTTGGTGCAAAGGTCAAGACTTGTTAAAATCGATCAAGCCGTTCGCTCAAATTTACCACTTCTGTGGCTCTCATTTATGGTAATCGACTTTCTGCCCTTCACTATCAATATTTCTCCGGCCTTTATTGCTGGTAGCTGTCTCTGGTCTTTAGCATTATATTTGGGGTTAGCTGGGGTACGAAATTGGTTTATAGAAATTTTCTATCGCTGGTTTAATTTTGCCGAGCGTTTCCTCTATACTTCCCTAGAGGAGTTTGAAAAAACTCGCGTCGCCAGGGAATCCCAAAATGCTTTTTATGCCTCTATCTTTAGTATTATTCCCTTTCTCATTCTCGGCGGTTTCTCCGATTGGTTAATTGAGATTAGTTTAGGAAAAAGTTGGCCGATTAGTGTCGGTATTCTCGCCTGTGTTGCCTCCGGTGTCTATGAATTAGGAAGACAGGATGGCAGCGGCAATCAGTAAATTAAGCTGTTAACCATCTCAATTATTACTTAGGACTGCACGGGAGTGGCAAGTTAGTAGATTTTAACCCCTGACTAGCGCTCAATCTTTTCCTTCCAGACGATTTTTATGTTTATTAAGAGTCTTTTGTAGTAAATTCAAAACCTCATTGGCAATCTCAATAACTTGATGAGTTCCAAAACCGGCCTGAGTTAATTCTTTAAAAAAAGCCTTAGCGACAATTTTGGCTAATTTCGGGGGATAAGGATGGACAGCGATCGAATGTTCGGACTGAATTTCTGCTATTTCTCTAGTCACTGCCATGGCCACAAAACGAGATTTTAATATCCCTTGCAAATGAAAAATTTGCAGGGATTGGGCAGCCTGTTGAGCGAATAACTGCAAGATTTCTAAATCTAATGGTTCAAAATGTTTTTTGTCTAGGGGAAAACTGAGATTAATTACTCCAATTATCTGCTGATTGAGGATAATCGGTGCGGCTATAAAACTATTATTATTTGATCTTTTTGGATAACTGGCTGCACTGGCAAATGATGATCGAGTTATATCCTTAATTAGTAAAGGTTTCCCTGTGGCCGCTACATTGTCGGCAATAGCTTGATCAAGTTTAATTATTTCTTGATCAGCTAAAGGTGATAGCTCATCATAATGGGCAAAAACTTCTAGATAATCGGTAATTTCCCCTTTTAATTCCTGTGGAGAGCTTAACAGGATTAAACAGCGCCGCGCTCGCAATTGATGAGCGCTCATACTAGCTATTTTCCGAAAAATATCTTCGAGATTTTCCTCAACATTCAAGACAAGAGCCAGAGCCGTTAATTTGGGGTTAAAATTATCCATGTATTCAATCATTTATTCAGTCCGAGTTTAGGCTTTTAGGGTAAGGGTGACATTCCCCATCTCCCTGTTTATCTGAGTCTATAGCGTGCCATAGCATCTGATCGAGGGGCTTTTTTACTCGCTAACTGATCTATTGTAGATGTAGCCAAAACTTCTGTCTGTCTCTTGTTTTTTGTCTTCCCTCTAGCTACTCTGAGATCTAGTAGGTCAGAGGAGTTTAACCTGACTGGAGTGAAAGATGGTGCGTTTTCTCTGGGCAATTTTGGCCGGTGTGGGGATGGGGTTAACAGTAGCGCCAGTTTCTTGGTGGTTACTCGCTTGGATTTCTCTCGTCCCCCTGTGGATTATTGTGAGATTAGGGGAAAAATCCCTAAAAAAACAGCTTTTATACGGTTTTGGTTGGGGTTTTGCCTACCATGGCCTCGCTTTATTCTGGATCACGGGGATTCACCCGATGACGTGGATGGGTGTCCCCTGGTTAGCGAGTTTGTTAATTGCTCTGTTTTGTTGGTTGTTTATCACTTTTTGGGGAACTGCGATCGTGCTAACTTGGACGTTAGTTATGTTTTATGTCAACAAAAGTGTTAATCAGTCATCTTTTCGCGATGCTCTCCTACGGGTTTTCATCGGCACTGCCCTCTGGTGTGGGTTAGAATCTCTCTGGAGTCAATCCCCTCTCTGGTGGACTACCCTTGCTTATAGTCAAAGTCCCCATAATTTATTGATTCTGCAATTGGGCAAATTATCGGGTTTTACGACGGTAACGGCGGCAATTGTGGCAGTTAATGGTTTAATTGCCGAAAGCTTGCTCCTAATCCGTCAATCGCGGCAAAATCTCGCTTTTCTCTCTTTACCCCTCCTCATTTGTTTTAGCCTCCATCTCTGGGGATGGAACACATACCATAAACCGCTCGAAAAGTCAAGGGATTTAGGGATAAAAATTGGCGTAATTCAGGGCAATATTCCCAACACGATTAAACTTTCGCCCCTAGGATTTCAAAAGGCACTCGAAGGTTACACCTCTGGTTATCAAATTCTCGCCGATCAAGGAGTAGATGCCGTCTTAACTCCTGAAACCGCCTTACCCTACTATTGGGAGAACTTAGTCAATAATAGCTCGATTTATTCGGCAATTTTAGCCAAAAAAACGCCGATCTGGTTGGGTGCATTCGGCAAGGTGGACAAGGGTTATAACAATAGTCTCTTGACCATTGATGGCGAGGGACAGGTGATTAGTCGGTATGATAAAGTAATTCTCGTGCCTTTAGGCGAATACGTTCCTTTTCAGGAAATTTTGGGCGGAATTGTTGATCGCCTTTCTCCCTTGCAAGCGCACTTAATCCCGGGAGATCCCGATCAAATTATTAACAGTCCTTTCGGTAAAATAATTGTGGGCATTTGTTACGAATCAGCTTTTTCCGAACATTTTCGCCGTCAAACTGCTAGGGGAGGCGAATTTATTATTACTGCTTCTAATAACGCCCATTATAGCCACGCCATGCCCGCTCAACACCATGCTCAGGATACCATGCGAGCGATCGAAACCGATCGATGGATGGCCCGGGCCACCAATACAGGTTATTCTGCTTTTGTCGATCCCCACGGTAATCACCTTTGGCTATCGGATTTGGATAAATATCAAATTCATAGCGAAACAATTTATCGACGGGATACGAGGACTTTATATGTGCGCTGGGGAGATTGGTTAACTAAAGTTTTAATTATTACTGCCGGACTAGCTTGGCTCTGGAGAGCTTGGGATTAAGGTGAAAGTGCTATACTTTTTCGTGAATAAACTGTATAAATAACCTAAGTTTTTGCTGCAATGAAAGAGCAATTTGTCAAGTGGTTGAATAGAATCTTAATATTTGATGTGTTTTTAGTGATAGCGGGTTTTCTCTGGTTTGCCGTGGCTGTTATCGGTGAATCCACGGGAATTCCTCTAGGATTTAAACTTTTTCAGCGTCTTTGGCTGCCCCTATTCAATCCTGCTATTAGTATTTTAATTGCGGGGGCGATTTTAAGCTGGGCAATTAATAAAATACAAGAACGCTTGTCCCCTAAATAGGGTTTGCTTAATTCAGTTATCAGTTATCAGTTATCAGTTATCAGTTCACTGTTTACTGAAAAAACTCCCCTACTTCCCCGCTCTCCTATAGTTTTTAAAGTCGTCTTTGCCAAGCAACAACTAATTTAATTTCCTCATAACTATAATTATCTCCCAGATTTTCTTTGAGAGTTTTCAGGGATTGATCACCCACTTTTTTAATTGCTAAACGAATATATTCCTGTTTATTCTTAGGAACTAACTGATTAATATCAATTTCGTAACCAGCTTCCAGCAATTTAGCTAAATGTTCATAGATGGTTGAGACTTTTAAGCTTCTTTTGCGAGCGATTTCTTCCGCGTTCAAACCATCTTGATAGTATTGGAGAGTGAGGAATTGAGTAGAGGGAAGACTATCCTGACAAAAATCATTAATTGCCGCTATAAATATATCCCCATACTGTTGAACTTTGCTTTGTACTACTCCAGAAATTTGACGAAACTGCTCTAAACTCCGGGGTTTTGATTGGGCCATTAAACGCAGACTAGAATCATGGAAAATAACGTAGGGAGGAACTCCTTGACTATCGGCAATTTTTTTCCGCAGTTGCCGCAAGCGCTCGAATAATAAATCACTTTCCACCATATTGGGATTGTCGTCTCCCAAGATTGGACCGTTAGCTTTTTGGGGGACGGCAATAAACACGGAACGCTGTTTCCGCATCACTTCCCAACTGTGTTGATTAAGTTTCAAGATTCTAAAATTGTCTTCTGTTTCTACCAGTAGATTTTGCTGGACAAGGGAACGACTTAAACGTTTCCACTCCCCGATAGTTTTATCCTTACCGATGCCATAAGTGGATAATAAATGATGTTGATATTGGGTGATTCTTTCACCTTTTCCTCCTCTCAGTACGTTGATTATGTGCATCATACCGAATTTCTGTCCCGTCCGGGCCACACAGGATAAAAATTTTTGTGCTTCGATCGTCCAATCCTCAGAATTGTTCCCATTCCGACAGTTATCACAGTTACCACAGTTACCCGAAAAACTCTCTCCAAAGTAGCCTAGTACAATCGATCTTCTACATTCAGTCCCTTCAGCATAATCTAACACCTGTCGCAATTGTTGACGAGCTTTCTGTTGTTCATTTTGCTCGGTTTTTTGGTTAATAAAATACTCAATTTTTCTAGCATCGGCAAAGCTAAAAAAGAGGGTACATTTAGCCGGTTCTCCGTCCCTACCCGCACGGCCTGATTCTTGATAATATCCCTCTAAATTGCGGGGTAAATCATAATGAACGACAAAGCGCACATCCGGTTTATTAATCCCCATACCGAAGGCAATTGTCGCCACCATAATCTGCACATCATCCCGAATAAAACGGGTTTGATTTTCGCTTCTTTCCTGATCGTTCATACCTGCGTGATAGGGTAGGGCATTAATACCATCTTTTTGTAACTGTTCGGCAACTTGATCGACGGTTTTACGGCTGATACAATAAACAATGCCAGATCCTTTTTGTCCTTTAATATATTGATACAATTGCTGATAAGATTTACTGGTTTTAGATCGAACTTCATAATAAAGATTAGGACGATTAAAACTAGCAATATGAATGGAAGTATCTCGCAATCCTAATTGTTGAATAATATCTTCTCTAACCTGTTGGGTAGCGGTGGCAGTTAAAGCCAGAATTGGTGCAGAGGGAAAGCGTTGACGGACTTGTTTAATTTGTCGATATTCAGGGCGAAAATCATGACCCCAATCGGAGACACAGTGAGCTTCATCCACCGCTAAACAGGCTAAACCGAGGTAATTATCAATAACAGCTAAAAAGTCTAAAAAACTAGGCGATAATAATCTTTCTGGGGCAACATATAACAGTTTAATTTTTCCTTGCAGGATTAAAGATTCTCTGTCTCTGACTTGTTTCGCGTTCAAAGTGCTATTGAGAAATGTTGCCCCGATGCCATTATCAGCTAAAGCAGTTACCTGATCCTGCATTAAAGCAATTAGGGGAGAAACCACCACCGTCACCCCTTTTTTAATTAAAGCAGGTAGCTGAAAACAGAGAGATTTACCGCCTCCGGTGGGCATAATTACTAATAAATCCTGATCATTTAAAGCAGCCTCAATTATTTGGCGTTGATTCGGTCGAAATTGATCGTAGCCAAAGTGATATTTTAAGACTTTTTCTAAAGAGTCAATTGCAGCCATTGAGCAAGGGGAAAAATATTTTTATAGTAGTTATTTTAGGGTTAGGGATTTAAGTAGTCAGTGATCGGTAATCGGTAAAAAGAAAGCCGGTAGCCAAAACAACTAACCTTAAGATTGTCTCACCTGATCGGGAACACCCACAAAGGAGAGATTAGCTAATTTTTTCAGATTTTGACAGCGCAATAACTCATTAAAATTGAGACTCGATCGCCCCTCAATTTCAGCTATAGTCTCAATAGCCGATAATAAACTTTTAGCGGCCTCGGTTTCCGTGTAACCGCGTCTAACGGCCACTTTTAGGGCTGCCTCATCCGCGTCTAATTCCCGTTGGGGGCTGCGTTTTTCCCGCCAAATCCGGTTAATTGCCAAGGCGGTTAAACCCCCCGCCACTGCCATCCCGACGGCATCGGTTTGTAGGGTTTCCACGGTTAAACCGATCATACCAGCCAGAGCAATTACTCGATCGAGATCGGGTTTAAACCATTTTACTGCCGTTAAAACACAGACAGCCCTTAACAAGACTAAATCCCGTTGGGATCTTGATAATTGCCGCCAGAGGTCAAAATTAATTGGAATCGGTCTGACCCCTCTTTGCCAGGGTAGGGGAAAATTAGTTTCGATTACCTTGCTGCTTTCGGGTTTGCTGACAATGCGCGTCATCATCCGTCCCGAAGCAGGCATGAGGTCTAGTAAATGACTAATCTCGTTGTCTTGGTTCATCGATCGCCGGTCAATAGTCTTCGATCATTGAGTATAATCGCTTTCTGAGCTAATATCTCTTTTCCGACAATTTTCTCAACAAAACCGCGTGAGTCCCTACCGTTCGGCTTTGAGGGATTCGATGCCCCGAAAATCGCCAATAAATTCCTGCATCTTCCTCAAAATCCTCATGTTTTGATTATTATTGAGGGGATGAAACCAGTCCAGTCCTGACCGGATCTTGCCAACTCCAGGTAAAACCCGAACCGGTGGCCGCTATCGAGGCGACACTGAAGGCGTTTGCGGAAGCTTGGGAGTAGGTTAACGGGACGGTGAAGCCGAACCTGATGAACGAACTGGCGATACAGTCGCTACTTTCTACGTTCTGAAAATTAGTTAACTGACCAGATGAAAATAATCGGTAAAACCCCATACCTTCAGCAAACCCTAATTAAAGAAATACTCAAATCCTGATAAAAATCCTCTTGTTTTAATTCCACTTTTGATTGAGAAGCCAGTAAAAGTAAAGCCCAAAAAATCGCCACCTTTTCCTGTGTTGCCGAGTGACTAGAGGGCTTTTCTGCTTGCCATAAATCTAATAAATACTCAAACTCTATCTCCTTTTTCTCTAATTGAAAAAACTTTCTCTGCAAAAAAAAGTCCAGTTCCGCTGCCAATTCTGTCAGGTTTTCTTGGTGGGCCAATTCCGTGATAATTTGTACCGCTTCCCGTCGGGATTGGGGCCGGGGTTTCGGGACAACTACAGGCAGTTTCGGTAAAGCTTCAATCTCTAGGGCAATCTGTTGTAATTGAGTGATTAACTCCTGTAAAGTTACCCGTCTTTTTCGCGGTGGTGGGGCAGCAGTACGACGGCGAATATGATTTTCTAGATAACGGGGTAAAGTTCTTAATTCCCGTTCTAACTCGCTAATTTCCTCATCAATCAGACTTTCTTCTTGCTGGTCAAAAGACAATCTTTCTAGGGTATCAGCCTTAAATAAAACTAACATAGAAGCCCATAAAAAAGCCTGTCCCGATTGGGGTAAATTAGCTTGGGCCATGGCTAAATCTAGATCATTTAATAACCCCAATTCTGCCAAAAAGCGATCGATCACATCAATAACCTGCACATCCCAGGGGTCAATTTCTCCCTGTTCCGCCATTTCTAAAAGAGAGGCGATCGCATCACTGGCCGAGGTGATAGTCATGATTGTAGAATCTTGTAGGATCTCAAAGGATAAAATTTAGCAAGCAAAACCATGGACATATCGATCGCTGACCTGCGTTTGGACTACAATCTTGAAGAATTGCTAGAGTCCGAAACATCTGCCGATCCTTTCATTGTATTTAAACAATGGCTAGAACGGGCAGTATCTTCGGGAAGATTAGAACCCAACGCTATGACTTTAGCCACTATTTCCCCGGAGGGCAAACCCCGGGCCCGCATGGTACTGTTAAAAGACTTCGATCCTCGCGGTTTTGTTCTCTTTACCAACTACCAAAGCGCCAAAGGACAGGAATTAATCGCTAATCCCAATGCGGCCCTAGTGTTTTGGTGGGGAGAATTGCAACGGCAAATTAGGATCGAGGGAACTGTAGAAAAAATCAGCGAGGAGGAATCGGATAATTACTTTTTTGTCCGTCCCTGGGAATCTCGTTTAGGGGCCTGGGCCTCCAATCAAAGTGAGGTGATTTCTGGGCGAGATATCCTCGAAAAACGCCTAGCAGAACTAAAAGAAGAATATGCTGGTCGTGAAGTTCCCCGTCCTCCTCATTGGGGAGGTTTTCGACTAATGCCTAGTTTAATCGAGTTCTGGCAAGGTCGCCCCAGTCGTCTCCACGATCGTCTCTGTTATTATCGTCAAGAAGATGGCAATTGGCAAAGGCAACGTTTAGCCCCTTAGTTTGATCTTGACACCTTGTATTGGCAAAATAGCTCGATACTAATTCAATTTGTCATTTTAGTCTTGAGATAATATTAGGTCGATGTCTTTTCCCAACCCGCGCTTCCCTTAGCGATCGGGTTGGGCTATTATGTCATTTGAGAAAGGCAATCCCTCAGCCCTAAAGTTTCAGAAAAACGATAGAATTGAAAGGGTTTTGGTTTGCATCCTTCAAAAATAACTAGAGAATTAATATGGCCATGGATAATGTTGGACTTCGAGAAACCTTAGAAGCATTGCGGGTTGAACTGAGTAAATCTATTTTAGCCGCTGAGGGTGAGCAGATTCGCTTTGAAGTGGGTGAAATTGAATTAGAGGTTCAATTTGTGGTTGAGCAGTCGAAAGAAGGCAAAGGTGGGCTGAAATTTTGGGTAGTAGAAATGGGTGGGGGTGCCACCAATAAAGATACGATAACCCATAGAATTAAAATTCCCCTTAAACCCATTGGGAAAGATGGAGGACCTATCAAGACAGCAAGTGATGATATTCCCGATTAGAATTTTATACCCCTAGGGACGCAATGCTTGCCCCCAAAGCAGTTAATTTGTAGGATGGGTTAGCGAAGCGTAACCCATCGCCATCCCAGAAGAATAGGTTACATCAATCCGATAAGTTATGCCCCAATTCCAACCCGATCGCGCTTTAGAAATTGTTGCCCCTAAATACGGCACTGCCTATCGAATTGGGGGACGTTTACTCTTGACTTGTCGGCATCTATTTGATAATAGTAACGACTGTAAAGTACGATTTAGATCAGCATCAAACTATTCTGATAAGCAAGACATAGACGCTAAAGTAATTTGGAAAGCCCCCGATAATATAGATATAGCTTTAGTAGAATTACCAGAAAATATCGAAACTTGTGATCCTGTAGGTTTTGGGGTGTTACCTGATGCGAGTAGCACCCAAAAAGTTAAATTTGACTGTTTGGGCTTTCCTCTATTTTTACGGTATTCTGAAGATGATAAAAACTACGCCACAGGGTTACATATTGAGGGAACTATTAATGTGGCTAATCGTGTTCCTCATAACCGGTTGTTATTAAATATTAAAGATAGTCCAGATATTCAACCAACAGATAAACAGTTAGAAAGATTAGCAGAAAATCAATCTCCTTGGGAGGGAACATCGGGATCAGCAATTGTTTGTTATGGGTTAGTGATTGGGGTACAATCTAGACATCCGATTAGAGATCGTCCAGCATCTTTAGAGGCTGAATCTTTGGCTAGGGTTTATGACAATCCCGAATGGCGTGAGATATTAGAAAACCATGATATTGATCCTGAACCTAAACCCGTTATTTCAGTTAATCTTAATACTCGTTCCTATCGCAATCAAGCCCCTCCTAAACCGAGTTATTTTGTGGAACGTCCAGAGGTTAGTATTAAATTAAAGGAACTTTTGTTATCAGAAGAAACGGCTAAGACAGGGACATTAGTTATTAGTGCGATTTATGGATTAGGAGGTATTGGTAAATCGACTTTAGCGGCGGCTTTGGCACAGGAGAAAGACGTTCAAGCTTATTTTCCTGATGGGATTTTCTGGGCAACTTTAGGACAACAACCAGATATTTTATCCTTTCTTCATGGCTGGATTCAAGCTTTAGGAGATTATGATTTTAAGCCGACGGGTGTTGATGCGGCATCTTTACAATTAAGGACTTTATTAGCAGATAAAAAAGCCTTATTAGTAGTAGATGATCTGTGGAATGTAGGAGATATTGAACCTTTTCAAATAGCAGGAAATAACTGTAAGTTATTAGTTACCACTAGGGAAGTTCCCGTTAAAGGAGCAACTCCTTATAATTTGGATGTGATGACGGAATCTCAATCCTTAGCCTTATTAAGAGGCTATTTAGGGAGTGAATTAACAGCAAAAGAACAAGAACAAGCTAAAAATTTAGCGAAAACTGTGGGATATTTACCCTTAGCCTTGGAGTTGGGAGCAGCACAAGTTAAAGATGGGATTACTTGGGATGAGTTACTAGAAGATTTACAGGCAGAAATCGCTTATTTAGAAATATTAGATCGAGCCGATGCAGAAGATACCCCCCATGAGGAAAAGCGAAAACATTATAGTTTAATTGCCTCTTTTAATCTCAGTTTAAAGCGGTTAAATGGGCAAAGATTGAGACAATTTAGCTGGTTAGGGGTGTTACCGGATGATGTTACCATTACCGAAAAGATGGCGGCGACTTTATGGGATTGTCAGGTTAAAGAAGCTAGGGAAACTTTAAGATATTTACGCGGTAAGGCTTTATTATTAACAGGGGTTTCCAGTGAACAAATTACTAATTATCGGGTGCATGATTTGTTACATGATTTAGCCCGAAATCTGCTGCAAGCGTCTTCTCATCCTCAAGCAGATTATCAATTGCCGGGGTTAGGGTTATCAATAACTGAGGCACATCAACAGCTTTTAAGTCGGTATCAAAGACAGACTAAAAATGGTTTATGGCACAGTTTAGAGGATGATGGCTACATTTATAATCATTTGCTCTGGCATTTGGAAAAGGCGCAACAGATAGCCCAGATTCATCTATTACTGAGGGAAGAAACCGCAGAAGGTCATAATGGCTGGTATAGTCAGTGTGAAAAGGAAGGGAAAACTGCTGTTTTTATCAAGGATATTGCTAGGGCGTGGCAGTTGGCGGAGGAGCATTTTAGCGAGAACAAGAGTGAGTTTATGGGGTTACAGGTTCGTTATGCTTTGATTACGACTTCTCTTAATAGTTTGGCGGGCAATATTCCAGCAGAATTAATGGCTTTACTGATTCAGCATGAAATCTGGACACCAGCGCAGGGATTAGCTTATGTGAGGCAAAATCAAGATGATGGGAAGCGAGCAGAAAGATTAAAGGCAATTAGTCCCCATCTTCCCTCTACTTTATTACCCGAAGCCTTGGCTACGGCTAGAGAGATTGGGCATGAATACTACCGTGCAAAGGCATTGACAGGGTTAGCTCCCTATTTACCTGAAAATCTCTTACCCGAAGCCTTAGCTACAGCTAGAGAGATTGGGGATGAATCCGACCGTGCAGAGGCATTGACAGGGTTAGCTCCCCATTTACCTGAAATCTTACCCGAAGCCTTAGCTACAGCTAGAGAGATTGGGGATGAATCCGACCGTGCAAAGGCATTACAAGCATTGACTAAGGTTTTAACCCCTGCCAATGTTGACCTATCCTTCTGGGAAAAAACCTTTTATGCTTTGGGTACTCTCACTCGTCCTCATTTCCTCGAAACTATTCCCAACTTAGTCCCTTTAATCCTTCATTTTGGGGGAGTGGTCGCCCTCAGAGAAGTCCATCAAGCAATTAGAGAAGTCAGCCGCTGGTGGAAGTGATTGCCCTGTCAATAATTGCTATAATAGCTAAAATGGTCATAATGGCTAGTTTCTATAAAGGTTAGTTATGAAAACATTAGGAGCCTCAGAAGCAAAAAATCGCTTTGGCGAACTGTTAGACTTGGCTCGAAGAGAACCAGTAAAGATAGCAAAAAAGGGACGTAATGTTGCAGTCGTGCTGTCAATCGAGGAATTTGAGAGATTTTCCGAGTTAGAAAATCAACTTTTGGCTTTACAGGCAGAAAAAGCTCATCAAGAAGGTTTTATCGGAACAACAGAAAGTGAGGCTTTACTGTCAGAAATTTTAAATGCTTAAGATTAACCTATCTCGACAGGCAACTAAACGCTTAAAAAAACTGCCAGATAAACACGCCAAACAAGTAGCCACAAAAATAACCGAACTGAGAACAAATCCCTATCCCCAAGATTCTCTAAAGTTAAAAGGATACTCTTATCATAGAGCCGATATTGGTGAATATCGAATCGTTTATCGTGTTGAGGAGCAAACACTAGAAATCTTGCTGATTGACAAACGAAACGATGATGAAATTTATAAACAACTAAAGAGAACAATATAGAGAATCTTAATTATCAACCATCAATTAATTAGCGATATTATTCCTGCTAAAATCAAGAAAAACAAATTATTTTTAAACACTCATGAGCATTAATGTAACATTTCCCGAAGAACTTCTCACTGGAGTTTAGACTAACTCAACCTGCAACCAAACTGCACAGTTTGGTCTAATGATAAGAAGACTACAGGGAGTCAAAAAAAGGAGATAATGGGATAAAATTGTCAAATAATCAAAAAACTTGAATCAATCTACTCAGAAA
>NZ_JAPZSS010000321.1:0-5350 GCF_027532015.1 Microcystis sp. LE19-131.1A
CTCCTGTTTTCTCCCCTTTGCTATTAATAAAAGTTATATTTTCTCTGAATTATCTCAACAAAAACTTATCTTCTCAATCGGCTTGAATAATCAATTATCTTTCTCCTGCTGCCCCCTTACTTTTTCAGCAAGCCCTAAATAGGGTTTGCTGAAAAAGTAGGGGCGAAGCATTCGGATAGAAAATCTACGGTTTCACCGATAAGTTATTGTCCGAATGCTTCGCCCCTACAGGACGCGGAACCATGAAGACGCAAGGTTTTGAAGCACGATTCTCTCAGAATCTTGCACCTGTTTCGGGAGAAAAGCCACAAAACCTCTACCTTGCATACATTTCACATTTATTCAGCAAACCCTAAATATTTGTAAACTTTTTCGTCTAAGTTACCTTTCTGTGGTAAGCAAATCTTTACTGCTCCGATTTGGGGGTTTCTTGGGGGGTGTCATCGTTGTTGGTTTTTGGTTCTTGTCCTTTAAAAATCGTGATAGATCGCCAAAAACCCTCTAAAAACTGATTGAAGGTCGTTTCATTGATTTTACCCGTCCAGAGCAATAACACAAAGACAATAAAAGCAAAGATAAAAATAATTGTCAAAACGCTGGTAATATGCTTTGAATCTGGCACAAAATGGGCAAACACCGCAACTATACAAGCAACCACAGCGAAAACCAGCAACAAAGCGAGACTAGGTTTCAGGAGATTGGGAGTTTCTGGCGTTTTGGGACTCATAGAGCGATTTTCTCGGCTTTTGCGGCCACGTTCCTCCCTTTCGTCGAGATATCTTTCTCTTTCTGTCTTAGATTCCACCCCTTCTAAGATATCGCGGATATTATATTTGCCGCGCAAACCGGGGAGAGTTGCTTCGACGACACCTTGGCGATCGAGTTCTATCAGATAGAGATAATCGACGGGAACTTCTACCCCGGTGGGTTTTTCCCCTTGCAATTCTCGAATCACTAACCTTTCCTGTACGGCTAAATTAGGGATAGTAGCGTGAATTTTCTGAAAATCTGTCTTAATAATAGCTAAAAGCGCACTAGCACGGGAACCCTGGGCTTTTATGCTGATGTAGTTATCTTCCTCGTCGGCACGCACCAAAGCTTTATTAAGATCCATTGTCAGAACCACACCACTACGCCAACGCATGGTTTTATAGATCATCTGGTGATTACGGACGATAAAGCGGGAAATAATGCTACCGGGCAGGATATCATAACGGTACTGGAAGTGTAAAGGTGCGTTTTCGTAGATATCCACATCCGGTTCATCGATGGGTAGAAGATCGGTGATTAGATAGCGATCGGGACTGTAACCATCAAGGGGAAAACAGAGTTCAAATTTTCCCATCAAATCCATCAAAAATCGGCGTTTATTTTCGGGATAACGTTGGGTTTGTTTGAGAATATTTGCCAGATCTGGCAGTGAAAGAATGCCCTTTTTTTGCACCATCAAATCGTGATTATTGAGAATATCATAAACACCGTCAGTTACCCATTCCGGGTTCAGGACATTGGTTTCATTCAGTCGCGGATCATCTTGGTAGTTGAGGACAATACCGAGATCGTGGAGAAACTGCACTAAACTTTTTTGATCGCTGGCCTCTTTAATCTCGGCTGTCTGACACATTTCCTGATACTTTTCGTAGGAAATAAAGTCATAACTCTTTTGCATCGTTTCTAGTTGAGTTTTGATCTGAAACCAACTATTAGGCAATAAATCTTTGATATGGGGAATAGCATCGATTTGGGAGGCGATTTCTTGCACAAGTTGCTCGATTCCAGCACCGGTTTTACAGGAAGTGGCGATTAGCTTGGTGATTTGGGGATATTTTTTCTGGAGGGTGCGGATCTTAACTTGCGGGGGATTTTCATCGGCACAATTACCCACGATAATCACGGGAGAATTGCCTCCGTAGGTTTCAATGAGTTTTAACCAGTATTCCAGACGGTTTTGCTGTTCATTTTTGCGGTTGTCGAGGACAAGCAGATAAAGACTGCGTTTAGTCAGAAAAAACTGATGGGTGGTTTGCATCACTTTCTGACCGCCAAAATCCCAGATATTGAGGCGAATATCGGGTTTTTGGGGCAGTGGCCACTTTTCAATATTAATGCCGGGGGTCTTGGGTTCTCCGGAATTAAAGGTATTGTGCAGTAACCGCTTTAACAGGGAAGTTTTCCCCACATCCCCCTCCCCCACCAATAAAACTTTAAGCTCATTAAGAGGGCGTTTAGCTTTATCCTTGAGATAACTAAAAATCGCCTGCGGATTGCCATCATCCCATATTGTTTTACCCCATCCCTGACGAATAATTTCCGGGGGAACGTTGGTAATCGGGTTATTTTCGAGGACTAATCGCTTCAGGTTGACTAGGTGAGCGAGTGCTTCTGGTATCTCCCTGATTTGGTTATTTTTGAGGTGGAGGTTTTGCAGGGAGGTGAGTTGAGCGAGTGCTTCTGGTATCTCCCTGATTTGGTTATTGCTGAGGTAGAGGAATTGCAGGGAGGTGAGTTGAGCGAGCGCTTCTGGAATCTCCCTGATTTGGTTATTGTTGAGATCGAGTTCTTCCAGGGAGGTGAGGTGAGCGAGCGCTTCTGGTATCTCGCTGATTTGGTTATTGTTGAGATCGAGTTCTTCCAGGGAGGTGAGTTGAGTGAGTGCTTCTGGAATCTCGCTGATTTGGTTATTGTAGAGGTCGAGGACTTGCAGGGAGGTGAGGTGAGCGAGCGCTTCTGGAATCTCGCTGATTTGGTTATTGCTGAGGTGGAGGTATTGCAGGGAGGTGAGTTGAGCGAGCGCTTCTGGAATCTCGCTGATTTGGTTATAGCTGAGGATGAGGCGATGCAGGGAGGTGAGTTGAGTGATTTCGGGGGGAATTTCTGTTAAGTTTTTTTTGGACAGATACAACTCCCTCGCTCTTTCGTCCTTTGCCCGTTGAATTAACTCTAGTACTTTCTGTGCTGTCATTGACCATCCCCCCGCTACTATATTTACTCCATTTTGGCAAAAGATCCAGTTAATGCCACTGGTTGAGACCTCATCAGCTTGAGTTGAGTTTCTGGAGAGTGAACTGAAAACTCGCATCTGATGACCGATAAGGGACTTGCGTGGGAATAATATCCTAGCCAGAAAATCGCTCTGTAGAAGAATCAGGCCGGCCAGATGGCATATTATCAAAGCGCAAGTCCCTTAGCTGCGGGGACTCTCAAAGGCTCTCCCCCTACTTAGGGTGATCAGCAAACCTGGGCGATCGGAGGGCGCAGGTTCCTTGCGCCCCTACAGTAACGGATTTTGTCCACAATGTAGGGGCGAACTGCGTTCGCCCAAAAGGTACATTAATGTAGGGGCGAACTGCGTTCGCCCAAAAGGTACATTATCAAAGCGCAAGTCCCTAACTGGGTGACTAAAGTTGAGAATTCCCTTAAGATAAAGTAAATAAGTGTAAAGAAACTGAAAGTTAGCCTACACCCTTGCTGAAAAAATTCTCATTGTCTAGAAGTGCTATGCTCAATCGTTTTTGCCGAGGAATCTCGATCGCTCTTGTAATTGGTGTCATTAGCTGTCTGGGTTGGATTATCTGCCCGGATCAAGCTCTAGCGGTGAATAATCCCGAATTACTGCCCAATCAAGCCACTCCGATCGTTGATTTAGCCAATTATCTACCCGCAAAACAGGAAGAGGCATTAATCCGAGATATCGAGACATTTCAAGGGGAAACCGGCTGGAAAATGCGAGTTTTAACCCAATATGACCGCAGCCCCGGCCGGGCAGTGATTAATTTCTGGGGATTGGATGATAAAAGTATTCTCCTAGTGGCCGATGGTCGCGGCGGTAATCTACTATCTTTTAGTATTGGCGATGCCGTCTATGAATTTTTACCCCGCACTTTTTGGATCGAATTACAGGCCCGTTTCGGTAATATGTATTTTGTCCGGGAAAATGGCGAAAATAACGCGATCGTACAATCCTTAGACACGGTAAAAGGCTGTTTAGTTAAGGGTGGTTGTGCGGTGGTCCCCGGTTTACCGAAGGAACAGTGGATCTTAACTTTAATTACCTCAATTGTCGGCGGTTTAGTCTTCGGTTTTGCCGGTATTCCTCGCAAAGAAGGACAGGTTTTCGCTTGGCAATGGGTTTTAATTGTCTCTCCCCTCTGGTTTATCCTCTTTGTTGCTTTTGGCATCGGACCGGTGGTTACTCGCACCAGTGAATTACTGCCCCTTTTCCGCAATTTAATCGGGTTTGCCCTCGGGGTTTTAGTCGCCTATCTTTCCCCTCGTTTTAATTCCCTCAACGCCTCAAAAACCTAAGAATTAGGGGCTTGTCAGTGATCAGTAATCAGTAAACAGAAAGTAGCGAAGTTTTTACCTATAACTGATAGCTGACGGCAGCCCCTCATGGTTCGATCGATCTAGCTCTGTTACAATTAGAAAAATTGTGGAGTGAGTGAGATAACGTTTATGTGGGTCAATACTCAAAGTGAGATTATTAGTAAGGTTTTGCCGCCAGCAGTACGTCTGTTCTTAAGAACGCAAGTAGAACAGATAGAAGATTTAGAAATGCAGCTGCAAGGTCATGATCGGCAAATTTTGCGCGGTTATATCCCCGGGGTATTTTTAGCCGTAGGAAAAGCGATTTATCAGGGGTTACATCTGGGTAAAGCGCAATTAAGAGGGGAAAATATTCGTCTTAATATCGGGCAGGTTTTGCGAGGGAAACCTCTAAAAATTTTGGAACCTATTCGGGTTAGCGGTGAGGTGGAAATTAACGAGCAGGATTTAAATAATTCGATCGCCTCGACTATTTTAATTAATGCTTTTGCCGATTTACTAATTTTTTCCCTAGAAAATAACGGAATTGTTAACGCCAGAGAAATTATCTCACAACAGCGTTTTAACTGGAAAAATGTTCTCTTAAATCAGGGTTATTTCTGTCTTCTCGGCCATAGAGAAACGGGTGCAGAAGTAATTTTTAGCGCTGATATTACCCTAGAAGATGCTCGCACTTTAGGGATTAGTCCCCGACAATGGCAAGGTTTAGCCCCAGATTTATCTATTGATTTGCAACCTTTTACCGTCGATTTAGGCAAAGATGTGGAGATTAAATCTTTTATTCTCGACGATCAAACTCTTTTCTGTCAGGGAAGTTTTTTGATTTTACCTTAAAAATAAACGGGATGATTCCGGTGGGTTAACTTAGTTTAACCCACCTAATTAGGGCTTGCTGAATAAAGGTGAAATGTAGGCAAGGTAAGGGTTTTGTGGCTTTTCTCGCGAAACAGGTGCAAGATTTTGAGAGAATCGTGCTTCAAAACCTTGCGTCTTCATCGGCCCGCGTCCTGTAGGGGCGAAGCAT
>NZ_JAPZSS010000187.1:0-10695 GCF_027532015.1 Microcystis sp. LE19-131.1A
ACTCGATTGTCTATCTTTTGGTATTAATCTATTTGTGCCTTAAGTCCTTTCCTGTATGAATTTCAGCTACTTTTGAGCGTAGTTGCTCTCATCGAATTTTATTTTAAGTTAATTATTTGCATAACAATTCCCGAAGAGCCAGAAATAACTTTAGTCATCCGATATTTAATGTCGATTTATCTAGAGAATCTAGCCAAGAAATATTTGCTCAATATAATCCTGAGATTATTGTCGGCAGCCCTCCTTGTCAAGACTTTTCCAGTGCGGGTAAGAGAGACGAGGGTTTAGGACGAGCGAATCTAACGCTCACATTCGCTGAAATTGTAACTGGAGTAAGTCCCCAATGGTTTGTTATGGAAAATGTGGATAGAATTGAGAAAAGTAAAATACTCATTCAAGCAAAACAAATTTTTAAAAGCCATGGTTATGGTTTAACTGGAAAAGTTATTAATTCTTGTTACTGCGGAGTTCCTCAAACTAGAAAAAGATATTTTCTGATCGGTAAAATGAAGGAAGAAGATGATTTTTTAATCGATGAAATTAATGAAAATCTATCAAGTCAGCCTCTGACTGTATTTGACTATATGGGCAAAGAATTAGATATAGAATACTATTATAGACATCCTAGAAGCTATCAAAGAAGGGCGATATTCAGTATTTATGAACCTAGCCCTACTATTCGAGGAGTAAATCGACCAGTTCCCAAAACCTATCGACAACATCCCGGTGATGCTTGTCATCTTAAGGAAAAATTAAGACCGCTAACAACGAGGGAGCGAAGCTATATTCAAACTTTTCCTAAAGACTTTATTTTTACAGGAACAAAATCTAATCTAGAACAAATGATTGGCAATGCTGTTCCTATTAATTTGGCTAGATATGTAGGCCAATGTATTCTTAACTATGAATTGAAAAAGGGGAAAAAGATAACCTATCGACAACTACAGCTAAGTAAGTAGTTATAATTAAATTGAAAATAGATTTTGTCTTTGATCCCCCCTTAATCCCCCCTTGATAAGGGGGGTGTCGATCCCCCCTTAATCCCCCCTTGATAAGGGGGGTGTCTGATAATTTTTAACGCCTACCTACTTATTTTCTTGATTTACTGGCAAAAACAAATCGCCCAAAAACTCTAATTCTTATGAAAGTATCCCTTAGAAAATACCGATTTTTTTGGTATATTTTCTTAAATTTCTGTCTAACAATTCTTTTCTCCTCCATCGTTCAAGCTTCTACGGGAAGTGCTATAAATAGGGCGCAAGCCTTCGCATTAACCCTTTTAGGATTAGTCGCTTTTGCTTTATTTATCTACCTATTCCTTGTCATCTTTATACCGGAGAGGTTTTAATCATGAGTTTTGCACGCGAGGCCGGTAGAGCCATCCGTTCTACCCTAGTTCTCTGGGTGATCACTGCGCTGATCTATCCTTTCTCGATGATCGCCATCGGTCAAATTCTTTTTCCCTGGCAAGCGAACGGGAGTTTAATTACCAATAATCAAGGTCAAGTGGTGGGTTCGGCTCTAATTGGGCAACCTTTCACCAGCGATCGCTATTTTAATAGTCGTCCGAGTACCACCGACTACAGTACGGCCGATCCGAAAAACGATCCTAACAAGATCTTGCAAACCGGAATTTCGGGAGCGAGTAACCTAGCTCCCAGTAACCCTGTATTGATCGATCGCATTAAAGGAAAACCCGATCCTGATCCGGCGAAAGCTATAGAGGGGGAGATTCCCCGATTAGAGAAAGCGGGAATCAAACCCACCGCAGCTCTGGTATATACCTCCGGTTCCAGTCTCGATCCCCATATCACCCCAGAGGCCGCCAGAGCGCAGATCGAGCGGGTGGCGCAGGTGCGGGGATTACCGACGAATCAAGTGGAGATACTGATTATCAAAAACACCGACGAGCGCTTTCTCGGCATCTTCGGCGAACCGGGGGTTAACGTGCTGAAACTGAATCTGGCTCTAGATGCGATCGCAAATTCCCGATCGGGTTTCTGATACTAAATCCGTTGATTATAGGCTACATATTAGGACAGGCAAGAGGCATGAGGTATGAGGCAAAAGGGGGAATAAAAATCAGTTTTTAATAACAGGATTTAGGATCATACTAAATCCTGTTTAAAAGGGATAGGGAAGTGACAAATGGGAAGAGAGAGTTTGCCTTTAAAAACCCCAACTTAGTGGATTTACAAACATGGGATGCAGCCGCTAAAAAACTAACTGGGAGAGGATGGTTTAGCTGATCTTACCTTGATATTCACATTGAAAACCTTGATCGCGCCAAGCTTCTAAATCAACGGAATTTAAGGGAATGACTTGCCAACAGGGGGGAGAGATTAATTGTCCGACAAAAGCCCAAATTATACTTCTAGTCACATCTAAACCAGTTTTTAGCTTTGATTCGTGATTACCAGGGATACCAATTTCTCTGACTGCATCAATTTCTACTGCTATACCGTGGGATTGCAAGTGAATTTCTGCTAACCATTTAGCGCGGGGTAAATGAGTAGGAGAAGTGACAACTTTTACTTTATGTACTCCCCATTGTTTTAAAATTGGCACGGCAAAGAAAAAATTGCCGAAGGTAGAATTAGCACACTTTTCTAACCAGACGTTAGTTTTTGGTGCTTTTGCCCGTTCAAATAGTAATAAAATACAGGGATCTTTCGAGCCTTGGGAAATTAAAATCGGTATATTGGGGTATTGCTTGGCCAGATTGGCCACATAAATTTCCCGACGAATGCTGCCCCCCAAAACTAAGATGGCATCAACGGGTTTTTGTTGATTAATTGGCCAGCGGATGGCTAAATTAATCGCTAAATTAAGTATAATAAACCCAAAAACTGCGACCAGAGTTAGTTTTAACCATTTTTGCCAATTTCGGTGTTTACGAGCAACATTTTTCGGTTTTTTCGCCATTGACTTAGAGATGGTGTAACAATTGTGCTTTGATAATTTTTTCTGTGGGGTTGAGTTTGACTAATTGTGAACCTGTCCCGTCTTTACCCGTGACTGCCACAGTTTCCACCTCTAAGGGTAGTTTTCGATTCTGATTGGTACTTAATAACACTATACTCCCCGCCCGCGCCGCTACCATGGCCGCTAAACTATCCTGTTTGTTGACGAATTGTAAAGCGGGTGAACCAAGATCGCCTAATTGTGATAGGCGTAAATTCTCGATCGCCAGTCTTTTTCCGTAACCTAATCCCGAAATCAGCAGCAGATTTTCCCGATGGGGGAGAGAAACACAGCCAGCTAGATGTTCCCCGTAGCGCAATCGCAAAATTGCTAAACCCTGGGCAGATTTACCCATAATTGGCAATAATTCCTCGCGCACAGGATAACGCAACACCCGACCACTACTGGTGGCGATCGCTAAGTCTAGGCCTTCGTGAGTAAAAAGAGCGGCATATAGGCGATCGTCTTCTTTCAATTTCATCAGGGACAAACCCCGACTACCAACCCCCTCTAATTCATTGATGGAAAGTCGCTTTATTCGCCCCTGTTGACTCAGTAAAAGCAATTCTTGATTTTTTTGAGGTTCCGTCAAGAAAAATTGATTTAACACCGCTTCTGACTCTTTTTGGGCGGTTTTGGTCAGCAGACGGTCGATTAACACCGGTTGATTCGCTTGCGGGGGGACTTCCCGGATAGCAATCGGGTAAGCTTTAGCATTATCGAGGATAACTAGAAAATTTTCCCGTTTTTCGATCGCCTGTTGATAGATAATTAAACCCCGGTCCGGCGCTCGCTCTTCCGGTGTCGTCCAACTAATTTTATCTTCGGCATCAAGCAATAAAATCGCATTTTCTGGGGGTTCTTGGGGCGTAAATAGGCTTAAACTCGGTGCATTCTCACTCTCAGGCTTTTTCTTAACTTTATTCTCCTGTTTTTTAACTTCTGCCTTGAAAGAGGGTGTGGGGTGTGGGGTGTGGGGTGTAGGTAAGGAAACCTCTTTCGTCTGTGGGGGTGAAAATTTTTTCATCGGGACTGTCTCCTGTTTTTTCACCACAGAATCCTGTTTCTTCCCTTCTGTCTCCTGTCTCCTGTCCCCCGACTTGCCGGTGCGAATTTTTGTCCGTCTGCTATCGGCGAATTTTTTCTTTAAAGATCGCAATTCTTTTTTCAGAGACTTGAGAAACTCCTGACGGTTATGGAGGAGGGTTTCTAACTGTTGAATTTTTGTTTGTAATTCCGTCGCTTCCGTCTCTAACTTTTGTCTTTCCAAACCGGTTAAACGACGCAGAGGCATAGCTAAGATAGAATCAGCTTGAGGGTCACTAATGCCCAATTCTGCCTGAAAACGATACTTAGCCGTCGTCCCATCGGGAGCATTTTTGAGAATATCCACCACTCGATCGATATTCTGCAAAGCTAATAATAAACCCTCGACTAAGTGTAAGCGATCGCTGGCCTGTTGCAACTCATCGCCATACTGACGAGTGAGAGTTGTTTCTCGAAAGTGCAAGAATTCCTGTAAAACTTGTTTTAAAGACAACTGCCTCGGTTGATTATCAACCAAAGCCAGGATAATCGCCCCAAAATTAGTCTGCAGCGCCGTTTGTTGGTATAAAGCGGCCAAAACCTGCTGCGGTTGACTTTCCCGCTTTAATTCAATCACCACCCGAATGCCTTCGCGATTGCTTTCATCGCGGATATCGGCAATTCCCTCCAATTTCCCTAAATTAACTAATTCGGCGATTTTTTCAATCCATGCCGCCTTATTCACCTGAAAAGGCAACTCAGTAACCACAATTGCCGTCCTTTCCCTTCGGCGCTTGCCCTCAATGATAATTGTTTCAGTTTTCGCCACTCCGCGCACGGGAATAATCCCCCTACCGGTGCGATAGGCCTCGCGAATGCCGGTATCATCTAAAATCTCGCCTCCCGTGGGAAAATCGGGACCGGGGATAATTTCTACTAACTTTTCCTCGCTTAAATCGGGATTATCGATCAAAGCGATTAAACCTTCCACCACTTCCCCTAAATTATGGGGAGGGATATTAGTCGCCATCCCTACCGCAATACCCGAACAACCATTAAGAATCAGTATCGGTAACTGAGCGGGTAAAACAACGGGTTCCTGTTGAGAATTATCAAAATTACTGCTAAAATTAACGATAGCATCGCTAATTCCCCCTAAAACCGCCTGATCGCCGATGCCGGCCAAACGGGTTTCGGTATAACGCATGGCCGCCGGGGGGTCGTTATCGATCGAACCAAAGTTACCATGGCCCGATAAAAGTGGGTAACGACTGGAAAAATCCTGTACCATACGAACCAGTGCCTCGTACACTGACTGATCGCCGTGGGGATGATATTTACCCAAGACATCCCCCACCACCCGCGCACATTTGCGAAAAGGGCGATCGGGGGTTAAACCGAGTTCGTGCATAGCGTATAATATGCGACGATGGACTGGTTTTAGTCCATCGCGTACATCCGGCAAGGCTCGCCCCACGATCACACTCATGGCATATTCTAGATAGGAGCGTTCCATCTCTTGGTGTAAGGCCGTGGGTATAATTTGACCAGTAGCTAAGAAATCCAGTTGTTTGGCCATGAGTCTCTCGTTTTTAATCTGTCTAGCTGTGAATCATAAGGCATTTTGCCCGTTTTAACCTTGTTTATCCCTGAGCTTCCCTATGACGACTGTTTTGATTGTAGAAGACGACCCGATAAATTTTCGCGTTTTTGCCAAAATTTTGACCAAACGAGGTGGTCTAGAGGTCAAAGGGACTGAAGATGTGGAAGAAGTGCTTCGTATTGCTCGGGACAAGAAAGCGGACGTGATCTTAATGGATGTCTCCCTCTCCCATAGTGTCTATGAAGGGAAAGCGGTAGATGGCATTAAAATCAGCCAAATTCTCAAAGCTAACCCCGAAACCGCCGATTTACCCGTTATTCTCGTCACTGCTCACGCTATGGAAGGCGATCGAGAGAATTTTCTCAAGCAGAGTCGGGCCGATGGTTATATTTCTAAACCAGTGGTTGATCACCAAGCTTTTGTTGAGCAAATTTTGGCGATCATCGATCAGAAGCCGGTCTAAGCTTTGAGTCTTCTTTTGTTAGTATATCAGTATTGATATAGACCAGCTGCTTTCAGTTTACCCCTAACAGCTATCTCCCTAATCCTCAACTCTGCCATAGATAGCGTAGGCTCGATCGAGCGACCAGGCCCACATCTGATCCCCTAGGGAAAAATGCCACCATTCCCCCTTATGTCGGCTAAATCCCGCCTCCTTCATCACTTTAGCCAATAAAACTCGTTTTTGATGATAGCTCTGTTCTTGCGGGCTTTTTGCGGCGATATAATAATCGGGATGCGATCGCTCTCCGATCTCATCGATTTCTCCCCCCATGTCGATCGCTTGTCCCTTCTCATCCACTAGGGTAATATCGATCGCTGCTCCGGTACTATGGGGTGGCGGGGTGGCGGCATTATCACTGGGAACCGCCCAAATAGTGTAAACTTCTGTTAAAATCGCTTGACTTTCTGCCTCCGATAGTTTCTCTCTGGCTAATCCTTTTGTGTCTAGGAGAGTCTGAAAACTATAATCGACCATAAATTGTTGCACTTCCACCGGTCGATAGGCATCAAAAATCAAAATTTGCCAACCGGGTTGATAGACTTGCAGACGGTTTTGAGCATCAATCAGGGGATTTAACACCCCTTGTCGCAAAAAATAGGGAGATTTACCGCGATAATTAGCTCCTAATTTCTCGTAAGCATGGGGAGAAGGGATAACAAACTTATCTGCGGGTATAGGTACTAGGGGTTCCCCACATTCACGAATAGGAATTTTTTGGTAGGGTTTCATCTCGTCATCGGGAAACAGTAATTTTATTGATGGTCAACTCGATCGCCAGTTTACGGGTAAAATAAACCCGTTATTCCTCCTCCTCATCGGTTGTAGGGAATTTCATACTGGCCCAAGTTAACTGTTTTTGTGGGTCTTTTTCCGGTTCACTAAAACTCTCCTTGAGTTGTTCTTTCACCTGAGCAATATTGCCACTTTGAGCGGCATTCTTTAGATCATAGACATAACGAGCATTTTCGATCGCTTCCTCTTTACTACGAGAACTAGACTCAAAGCATTTTTCTAGGTCTTTGTAAATACCCTTGCGAGAGATTTTTAGAAAATATTGACGTTCTGTATCGATAAGTTTAGCCAATAATTCTAGGTGCATGGAATCCTCGGCACAGATATCCGCGAGGATATCCCATTCTTCACTCCCCAAAAGATTATTATCCGCTCCCGGTCGCGGATCTTGAAAAGTTTCTCCAGTCACTTGTTTATAAATCTTCGGTAATTGGTCATCAAATTCGTGCTTTTCTTCCCTCCAAATCCGGCGAATTTCGCTGAGTTCCTCCGTGGTAATTAGGGTAATATCTTTCATATCCTCTGGCGCATTAGTACGCACGCTCTCCTGAGCCTCTAATACCCTTCTCAGCCAATATTCCCGCCATTTTTTAGTATAAGGGCCGGGTATCGGTTCGATCGATATTTCTCCATTTAAGTTTCTTTCAAATAATTGTACTTTCCCAACAAGACGACGAAAATCACGTCTCTCTCTATCATCCAAAAGGTCTAATTCATTTCTGAGTTCTACGAGTGGTTGTAACCATTCCTTTTCTTGGTCATTCTGAACCATCATACTCAGAGATGTATCTTTATCTACCAAAGTACAAACCCAACAACCAAAACGGGAACTTCCACAGCTAGGACTGGAGGTATCTACCACTAGGGGACATTCATTATCCGCAGTCGCTCCTCGATACATTGCTAATAATTCTTTGTTGTCTCCTCCCCAGGGATTTTCCCACTGCATTAAGTACATCCATACTTCATCAGTACGCCAATCTTCGATCGGACTATAAACGAGAGAATTGGGCATATTTGCATTAGGACTCAAACGCTCACGAAGTCTTTTAGCTTCTAATTTTTCCATCACCTTAGCACGACGAGAGCTTTCTGTTTTGCGGATTCCCAAAACTAATATTGTTTCCCCACAATTTCTGATGACTTCACGAATAAAGTTATTAGAAGCGTTAATTTTCAGTCTTCCAGTACACCAACGAAATTTCAAACGGGGAGCAGGATAACCCTTACCTATTAATCCACTCCAAAAGCGATCTTCCACAGCAGGATAGAGTAAATGTGATTTAAATGGCATTCTGTGAGCTTCTGAAGCTTTTTCCAGCTTTTCCATTGACTTTCTAACCCATGCAGAGACAATGGGGTTTTCAACCATTGTGTCGGTGGTGATCACATGAATAGTTTTTTGTCGCTTCTCTAATGGTAAATCAGCGATCGCATTCCAGATTAACTGTAAAACTGCTGAACTATCTTTTCCCCAAGAAACACCAATAATCCAAGGAATCTCATCTAAACAGTAGAGCTTTTGTACTTCTTGAGTCAGTAGTTTAATATCTTCTACGAACTCATCAATAGTACGATTCGGTAGTAGAGAGGTTTGGATTGCGGTCATTACATATATGCTTTTAAAGTTCTCCTCTCTATACTGTATGTCTAATTAGTAAAACCTATCAATAGTCACAGGAAAAGAGAGATAAAGCAAAACTGCTCGATCTCTGCTTGTGATTTCAGAAGGTATATAAGACTGAATTGCTCTAAATCTACTCGAAACTAGATTAAAACTATCCCAGTTTTCTCTTGTACAGCATCTCTGGCGATTTTAAACGCTTTATCGACTGCTGTTGTCTGTGTAACTATCTTTTTAGCACCAGCATCATCAATCACGATACTATTTAGCCATAAAGCTGAGTCACGGGTATAATCCAAACCCGCAAGTGCTTTAATTAGAGCTTCTCGCTGTAAATCAGTGAATTCTTGTCCAAAAAAGATTAAATGTCCAATTCGACTAAGTACCTGAAACCCAACCGTATTAAAATCCACACGCTGTTGTCTGAGATCGTACAAGTTGAGATTGACCGTTTGAGATGCAGGTTGTAGCAAAAGTCGCCAAGTATCATTGTTTTTGGCGAATTCTGTGTAAAAAATCTTTAATCTCTCTAACATCAGGAAAAATTCACTCTTACTTTGACGAGAATGAGATTCTATAACTGGTTTTCGAGATGAACCAAAAAGAAATTCAGCGACACCGATTCTTAACTGACTCATAGTAAACATATATTTGGTGTCTTTTCCGATAGTACGAGAGATTTTATCAATCCGTCCATTGAAAATGACTAAATCTTTAGTAATTGTCCGAGTCAACTTAGCAAGAGGATCGGTAACGTCGAAAGCAGCCAATAAAGCGGGAGGTATGGGTTTATTTTTGGCACAATCGGCAAAATCTTGATGAATTTGATCCATATCTGCTTCTTGAACTACCAGCACAGTTACGCTGTCGTTACGCAAGTCAGGTTTTTCAGGTAAAACTTTTTCGATCGCTTTTAACCGATGTTGACCATCAGTAACATAAAGTTCTACATCTATTGGCATAACAGCATAACCGAATTTGACTGGACCTGCACCATAGGTAAAAACTTTGATCGGTGTATTCGAGTTAAAGATGAATGGGGGCAAAATATACTGGTCCGTATCTAGCAAATACTTTGCAATCTCGTTAACGTGCTGGGGAATAAGTGGTCTGTTCATGACTTCGTCCGCGTTAGACTTATTCTTTTTAGCTTCAGCACTCTGTAATTTTGCCAATTCAATCAGCAGACTACAAGGTAGAGAAAAAACTAGATGAGTTCTTCCCCCCTGTTCGTAAACATGACAAATAAAAACTCTCGCTCCTGATGTGGCCGAATCAGCGAAAGCTAAAGTCTGCGCTTCATCTTGTCTTTGACAGTGTACGATGTCAGCAGTGGAACGGTAGCCGTCGTCATTGACAGCCGATGTGATCTGAGTCATAATTAACCTTGAAAAAATGTCCAAAAACAATTAAGTACATACAAACGTCCGAGAAGTCCTACTGCAATAGGTACTTATCGGAATTTTTGTTTATGCACTGAATCTAGTTTAAAGAAAGCTTTTAGGCTTGTCAATGGCCCATATAAAGTTAAAATACCGTTTTTGCAGTCAAGATATGGACTGATTTTGGTTTTTGCAGTCGAAAAGTAGATTGATAGGTAAAATTCAGTAGGGTATAGGTAAGATACTCAAAATAGCAATCACAAAAAGGTAGAATATATGTACTTAAAAGCGGGCTTGTGGGGGAGTAGTTAACCTAAATTAGGGCTGGCTGAATATCAGTGAAAGCCTTACCAGAAAAGGGTTTTGTTACTTTTTCAGCCAAAAAAGTGCCAGAAACAAACGTTGAGAAATCGATCGGAGGGACTCAAAACCCTGGCACTTTTATGAGCGAACGCCAGATAAAATTGAGAAACTAAGGGACGAAACTACCATTTTGCCAACTGTGTGGCTCCTAGATTCCCTCTGGGGAACTATACAGCAAACCCTAATTAAGTTTTCTTGATCGAGAAGAATATCACGATACTGGCCGGCAAGTTCTACATTGCCTGAGCGTAATGGATACACCAAAACTTCCGTCAGCGTCAACGTAGAGGTAACAGCTATACTTTGCACGGCTGCAACTTGCATTTTTTACTCAAGGACAATAGTATAGTTTAAGAGTCATAATTAGAAGCAAAGCACTCATTAAAAACATGATTAACCTAGAATTCACGGAAGAAGAAAAGAACTCACTGTATTA
>NZ_JAPZSS010000196.1:0-7000 GCF_027532015.1 Microcystis sp. LE19-131.1A
TTCTCCCACTTCTGCAAGATTAAAATTTCGCATAGTCAGAGAAGCAACTTTTATATTAAAAGGACTGGATGTATTTAATCTATCACTACCACCAGATGCTACTTTATAATCTCTCACATCTCGTAAACCAATTAATCCTACTGATGAGGGAAAATTTTCAGGACGGTTAGGAAAACCATCTCTTAACTGTCGTAAAACTGATATTAATGTTTGGTCTTGTAAAGAGTCAATTTCATCTATAAATAATACTATGGGACGATTGATAGCTTTTGCCCAATCTGATAAAAAAGCCTTGATTCTGCTTCCTGCTTCTTCCTGTTGCCATTCTTTTACAGGTGGTTGCAATTCTTTAGGTAAGCGGATATTTATTGTATTATACCATGCCCCTAAAATTGCCAATTCTGCGGCAGTAGGATCATGATTAAATGCACTTCCTACTTCCACTGATACCATGACTGCGGCATAATTTCCTGTAGCAGTAAGTTGTTTTGCTAGGGCTAACATTGCGGTGGTTTTCCCCGTTTGTCGTGGTGCGTGAAGGACAAAGTAACTACGTTGTTGAATTAAATCCTCTAAATCTGGTAATCGCACTGTGGGAGAGAGCATATAGTGGATATCGTCCTTACAGGGACCGGCAATATTAAACCAGCGAGTCATAGAATTTTATTATTTAGTGGACATTTTAATTTTAGATGATTTTGGTGGGGTTTGTAATGGCAGGAAGGAAGAGGTGATGATCGGCAATACTTTGTTATGCTTGATTATGATCAATTATTGCTATATAGAGGAATCGTAGGCTGATTTTACGTTTGCTAATGGGTAGTGATACTAAATCTGGTTATTAAAAGTGGCATTTAATATACAAGACTTTGATTGTTGATAGCTTACTGGTATAATACTGGAGCGCACTGGTAGGGTTAACTTCCAGTACCATCGTTACCGAAACCCGATCAAACGATGGTGACAGGAGATCAGTTAATGATCAAAATTGAAAATCTTAAGCTAATTGTCAAAAATTATGGCCGCTGAAATTATTTGTGTAGGAACGGAATTATTATTAGGGGATATAGTTAATACTAACGCCCAATATTTAGCTCTAGAATTGGCAAAATTAGGCATTCCCCATTATTATCAAACGGTGGTGGGGGATAATGTAGAAAGACTGAAAAAAGCGATCGCTATTGCCCGAGAACGTTCCTCAATTTTAATTTTTACCGGGGGACTGGGACCTACTCCCGACGATTTAACCACAGAAACAATCGCCGATTTTTTCCAAACGCCCCTTAGAGAAGATAAAGAGATTTTAGCAGAAATCGAGGCTAAATTTACGAGTTTAGGGCGAGAAATGCCTCCTAGTAACAGTAAACAGGCTTTAATACCCGTGGGAGCCGATTTTTTGCCAAATCCGACCGGAACCGCCCCCGGCATGATCTGGCAACCAGAGACTAACGTAACTATTCTCACTTTCCCCGGAGTACCCTCAGAAATGAAGAGAATGTGGGTAGAAACGGCCATTCCTTACCTAAAAAGTCAAGGATGGGGCAAAGAGAGGATTTATAGTCGTTCTCTGAAATTTCGCGGTATCGGTGAGTCAGCTTTAGCGGAAAAAGTTGCCCATTTATTTGATCTGACTAATCCCACCGTTGCCCCCTATGCTGGTTTAGGCGAAGTGCGTTTGCGAATTGCGACGAAAGCCCCTTCTTTAGAGGCTGCTTTGCAGGTAATTGAACCGGTAGCGACGGAAATTAAGGAAATCGCCGGATTAGATTATTTTGGGGCCGATGATGATACTTTACCCTCGGTAGTGGGGGAAATGTTGCGGCGACAAAAACAAACTTTGAGTGTGGCAGAATCCTGTACCGGAGGGGGATTAGGGGAAATTATCACCCAAATCGCCGGTAGTTCCGATTATTTTTGGGGTGGGGTTATTTCCTACGATAATCGGGTAAAAGTTGCCCTCTTAGACGTAAATGAGCGGGATTTAAATAATTTCGGGGCTGTCAGTGCCATTGTTGCCCAACAGATGGCTCTAGGAGTGCAAAAACGCCTCGCTACCGATTGGGGGATCAGTATCACGGGTATTGCCGGACCGGGAGGTGGCAGCGAGACAAAACCCGTGGGCCTAGTTTATATCGGTTTAGCCGATCCTCGGCGAAATGTTACCGTATCAGAGCATCGTTTCGGAGAAAATCGATCTCGCTTGACTATTCGCCAGATTAGTGCCTATACCGCCCTCGATCGCCTACGACGGAACTTATTAACAATATCTTAAAAAAGAATTACCAAGAATATATACTCAGACTAAAAAGTTATGTTAAGCTTAATATAAGTACAAGATATAGATTCCCCCGTTCGTCAGATTGAACAGCCAAACGATAAAAATTAGTTAAAATTCTCTAGAATCAAGCTTTTGCGTGGCTGTTGCGGGGATCAATCGACGAAAACTCATAGCTAGTATCTCAAAGGAGCCATTTGGTCAATGGACTATTTAGATGAAGTGATAGAAAAATTGAGAGAATGGGCGCGCAAACTGGTCGAGAGTGTTTTTGGTCCGGAACCCGAACCCGAACCCGAACTAATCCCGATCCCCGTGCGCGATCACAGTCGATAAAGCCACCAGTAAAACAGAATATTGCGATAATATCAGTGCAAACTTACTATGAGTCTGCACTTGATTTTTAGGTGAATCCAAGTCTAGCTTAGAGCAGGCTGAATAAATCTAAAATTTAGACTTTTTGGAAATCAAAAAGTACCAGATATGGGAGTAAGCGGGGGTAAAATTCAGGTAATTTTTTCCTAAAAATTAGGTAGGGTTTGCTGAATAAATCTAAAAACCTTGTTAGATAAGGCTTTTAGACTTTTTTCCCTCAAAAAGTGTTGACCATTGGAGTGATCCGGGGTAAAATCCCTGGACTTTTTCCCTGAAAATTAGGTAACTGACTACCTCAAAATCGGTAAAACCCCACACCCCACACCCCACACCCCACACCCCACACCCTGCCCCCACGAGCAACTTTTTGCCGTAAACCCTAGCTTAATTTGGTGACAATTTGATTATTTAGTAACAATTCTTGACTGAGTAAATCTTCCACATTAATCCGCAGAAAACACTGATCATCAATCCAGAACTGCACTTTAATGCGATCTTTACCCCGGAAACCTAAAGGAGCGAGTTTAGCGATCGAACGGGCCCCCTCGCGATCATTTAAGGGTTGGACGCTAGTTTCTCCATTACTCAGGGAACGAGTAATTAATTTATCACCATCAAAATAAACCTCCATTGCTCCACTTTCTGTGCCTAATTCGCCGATAATTAACTCAATGCTGGGTTGATTGTCCACGGAAGCACCTAGGACTAATTCCACGGGTTTTTCCATGGGATAGGGTTGTCCAGAGTTAATAATTGGATGCCAAGCGTGGGCATTTTTGCGACGATTCCAGTAACGAATGCCGTAGCTATGATAGAGAAAATCTTTGACTTGATAACCTTGGGCTAATTGTAACGCTCCCAAAGCGATCGCTTCAAAGGGTCGATCCTCTTTAATTTTACTACTATCAAAATACTGTCGCACCCAATCTTTTACCGCCGGAATTTGTACAGTTCCCCCAACTAATAACACCGCATCGATGTCGCTAACTTCAATTCCATTGCGTCTTCCCTGTTGCAAAACTCCCGTCATTAAATCATCTAATTGATTAAAAAAGTTTTGTTGTTGGAGAATATCTCTCAATTGTTCTCGATCTAGGCTTAACTCGTAACTCTCGAAATTTTCCTGATCAAAATATACCTCCTCGGCGGTTAATTGGGAAGAAAGTTTAATTTTTAATCTTTCTGCTAGACGAGTAGTCAAGGAAGTTTTCGCTAAAGATTGCTTTTGGGCAAAATAATCGACAATCCAATCATCGATATCTGACCCCCCTAAATTTATCCCCGCCTTGGCTAAAACTCTGGCTAGTTTAGTTTTTTGGGCGGAATTATTGCCTAAAAGTTTTTCTCCCCACTTGAGAATAAAACCTTGATTTTTTTGAGGATTATCTAAATCTAATTGTACCAAAGAAAGATCGAGGGTGCCACCGCCAAAATCTACCACTAAAATCACTTGATCACCCGTGCTTCCATAACCCAAAGCGGCGGACGTGGGTTCATCAATTAGTCGAATTTGTTCGATTTCCCATCCCTGACAAACATTACTTAACCAATTGCGGTAACTTTCAAAACTATCGACGGGGACGGTTAAAACTAGAGATTGGGGGGTTTCCAGGGTGGTGTTTTTTAAGTTGTCGATGATGCTATCAAGAAACCATTGGCCAACTCCCTCGAAACTGAGGACAGTTTCCTCTAATTCCGGTAAAAATCCTTGAATTTTTGCCCCGATACCTCGTTTAAAGCGACGAAAAAAACGCGGATCTCGATCGATATCTAAACCCCGATCGCGCACTGCTTGACCGGCAATTACTTGCAGAGGATTGGCTGATTTAATATAGAGTAAACTGGGAATTAGGGGGGGATTGTCGGCTATTTGTTGGGATAACTCCGATAATTTCACGGTTTCGGCCCTATTTGTCGCCCCATTCCAACGAGTAATGACGGTATTACTGGTTCCGAAATCAATAGCGTAGAACACGATCGATGGTTTTTAGATAAATTTAGTTAATTACTGGCTATTGTAACCTGTTATTTAGTGAAACCGCCCGATTGAGGTGGAAGTTTCCCTAAAAAATCGGGAATTTGTTCAGCGCAAGCTAAAGAATTCTGTGCAGAAACTTGACCAATAATCTTTAATAGTATAAGTTGCACCTGATCAAAGGATTATGTTAGCAGTTACTACCTCACCCGAAACCCTCTCCTTAGAAATTCCTAGCGCGATCGCTCTCTCTATCACCCTTGAACAGTTTGAAGCCCTTGCGGAGGTCAACCGGGACTTAAAATTAGAACGTACAGCCCAAGGAGAATTAATCGTGAATCCCCCGACAGGTGGCGAATCAGGACAGCAAAATTTTCGTATAACAGGACAATTGTTTCGCTGGTGCGAAGAAAATGAAGCTTTAGGAGTCGGGTTTGACTCTTCCACTGGATTTATACTACCAAATGGGGCGATTCGTTCTCCCGATCTATCTTGGGTGAGTCGAGAACGCTGGGAATCTTTAACCCCTAAGCAGAAAAAGGGATTTATTCCCCTCTGTCCCGATTTTGTGGTGGAATTGCGCTCTGAATCCGATAGTCTTGACAAATTACAGAAAAAACTGCTTGAGTATAGGGAAAATGGCGCAAGGTTAGGCTGGTTAATCGATCCCCAGAATCGGCAAGTTGAAATTTATCGTCAAGGAAAGGAAGTAGATATCTTAGAAAATCCCACTGATTTATCGGGTGAAGATGTTTTACCCAATTTTAGCTTAAATTTAAAGCTCTGATGTTTTCGGGAGTAATCCTGCGATATTCTGCCAATGTTTTTGAGATCGGGGATTCGCTTCTAAATTATCTAAGAATTCTTTTTTCTAGGTCATCATCAAATGAGCATCGAAAAGTCTTTAGTCTCGTCAGGTAAAAGTCTTTATCAAGAAGATTTCTACCGATGGTTACAAGAAACCGCTAATTTACTCAAAGAACATCGTTTTGAAAAATTAGACTTAGAAAATTTGATCGAAGAAATTGAAACGATGGGAAGGAGTGAAAAACGAGAACTAGAAAGTCGCTTAACCGTCATTGCCGAACATCTGCTTAAATTGACTTACTGGCTAACTGAAAAGGAAGGAAATGCCCAAGGATGGCGCAGCACAGTTGTTGAACAACGCCGACAAGTTCAACGCTTATTAAAAGAGAGTCCAAGTCTGAGAAGATTGATTCCTGAAATCTGGATAGATTGTTACCAAGCAGCCAGAGAAGATACGGTTAGAAAGTATCAAATTTCTGCTGATTTATTCCCAATTGAATCACCCTTTGCCCTTGCAGAAATCCTTGATTCTGACTATCTTCCTTAAAAATGAAGTTTGGTATTTTATCGATGAAGACAATGCCTAACAAAGCCAAGCGTTAAACGGCAATCACTACCTCTGATTTACCAGATCAAAGTAAGATTTAAACTAAATTCTGGCAGAATACTTTCCCCCGATAAACTTTCTGGATTAGTTAAAATTTCTACTGTCTGTCCTTGACGATAAATTTCTACTTCTCTAGTTTTTCTATTGATTAACCAACCTAAACGAGTCCCATTATCTAAATATTCCTGCATTTTTTTTCTAGCGGTTTCTAGGCTATCACTAGGAGACATTAATTCAATGACAAAATCGGGAGATAGAGGTAAAAATCTTTCCTTTTGTTGCGGGGTTAAAGCTTGCCATTTTTCTAAGGGTATCCAAGCAGCATCGGGAGAGCGATCGGCCCCATTCGGTAGTTTAAACCCCGTGGAGGAATCAAAAACTACACCTAGTTTATGTAGGTTATTCCATAACCATAATTGGGCAGTGATTCCAGCGTTAGAATTACCAGTTTCTCCTCCGGTTGGTGGCATAATAATTAAATCTCCTTTAGCGCTGCGTTCCAAACGTAAATCTCGGTTATCCTGACAAAGTTGAAAAAACTGTTCATCGCTCAGTTGCCAAGATTCAAATTTAATTTCTACTACTGTCATCATAGATTCTCTTTTATAGGATTATAGAATTACCAAATATTATCAAGTTCTAAGACAAATTGAGATAAAATATTTTCCCCCGATAAACTCTCTGGATTAGTTAAAATTTCTACTGCCTGTCCTTGACGATAAATTTCTACTTCTCTAGTTTTTCTATTGATTAACCAACCCAAACGAGTCCCATTATCTAAATATTCCTGCATTTTTTTCCTAGCGGTTTCTATGTTGTCACTAGGAGACATTAATTCAATGACAAAATCGGGAGATAGAGGTAAAAATCTTTCCTTTTGTTGCGGGGTTAAAGCTTGCCATTTTTCTAAAGGTATCCAAGCAGCATCGGGAGAGCGATCGGCCCCATTCGGTAGTTTAAA
>NZ_JAPZSS010000253.1:0-18767 GCF_027532015.1 Microcystis sp. LE19-131.1A
AGGTGCGATATTCTCGCCAATATTCTAGTGTTATTAGTAGTTGGTCTTCCGTACTCAATTTGCTAGGTCTACCTGTCTTTTTTTGCCAAACTTTTTCTGCCTTTAGGACTGTTACCATATCCTTAAATGTATCTGGATACAGGCCACACAAGCGTTTGAACTCTGTTGGCTTTAAAGTTTTTACTTGTTCGTAAGTCATCTTTCAATCTTAACTCTTGGACTATTTTATCCTATTTTGTCTAGACTTATGCAAGAGATCTAATAGAGTTCTAATATAATTAGAAGAGGTTGATCAAAGGGGGTTTATGGACGATAAAACCACAAAGCCGGAAGAATCCGAATCTGAAGAGAAAAAAGAATCAGATTTTGAACAGGAAAGTAAACAGGCTCAAGTTTGGACGGGAAAAATCACTGCTTTTGTTGCCCATCAACTCCGAACCTCCGCTCCTTCCCTTCCAATTATCGGGGGTAGCATTACAGGCGGCTTAACTTGGCTTAGTCAACATGACACGGTTAAGGCGATTATTGTCGGGGGAGTCACTTTTATCGTCACGGGCTTTTTTACCTAAGGATCAGCCTGGAGTCAAGGGTTTTTAGAAATAGCAAGAACCAAAGGTAAAAATCATGGTAAAGGTTCAGCTTTAAGCTTTTTTGTTTGGCTAGACAAAGGACTGGAAAAAATACGTTGGCAATTAGCTAATCCTGACGGGAAATATTTAATTAAATTACGGGATTCAGATTGTCGTTATGATGATATTGAAGGGATTGAAGATGCAATCTTTGGTTTTTCTACTCCGGAACTGGAAGAAATTTTTATTAATTTGGATCTGAGTCAATTGGAACTGCGCTCAGAAGAAGAATCTAAAGGTACGGGGGATGATATTTGGGATTTATTGCGACGGGCTAAAAAGAGGACAGATTTACGGTTGTTAATTCTGGCTCCTGGTGGCCGAGGAAAAACGACTTTATTGCGTCATTTAGCCTATAACTACGCTCTAAAACAACCGAAACAAAATGCACCTTTTTTAATTCCTGTCTTTTTACGTTTACGGAGATGGCAGGAAGTGATTACCACCACAGAAGGATTGGATTTACCGACCTTAATTGAGCGACATCTTAAACAAGATATTTCTCAAGAATTAGATTTACCTGAGAACTGGGCTAAAAGTCATTTAACCCGTCAGCGAATGTTAGTGATGTTTGATGGTTTTGATGAAGTTAAACCCGAATATGCCGAAAAAGTCAGTCAATGGATTGGCAAACAGTGGCAAGATTTTCGCCAAAACTATTTTATTTTAACTTCTCGTCCGAAAGGCTATCAAGCGTTTCGCTCTGAGCATAAACCTCGGCAAAAGGTGTTTATTAATGAATTTACCGATAAAAATATTCATGATTTTGTCTATAAATGGTATTTCTGGCAAGAGCAGGAAACCAGAGTTAGCAGAAGTTTAAAAGCTAAACAAGAAGCTGCCGACAATAAAGCAAAGGATTTAATTAATCAGTTATTTGCTCTCGATGATTCCGGGGAAAGTTCTACTCTATTAGCCTTGGCGAGAAATCCCTTAAATCTGAATATGATAGTACAGTTACATCGGGCAAACTTTGGCTCGGAACAAAAATTACCTCAGCAACGAGTGGATTTATTTCGCCGAATTTTTGATCTGCAATTGATCACTCGCCCTCAAGCTAGGGGCATTGATATGATTTTAGATAATAATGAGGAAAATCATCGTCAACGGGTATTACAACAATTAGCCCTGAAAATGGGAAATACAACCACGATTGAATATTCGGAATTACTGAGTTCTATACAAAATTTTATTCAGGAATTTGGTTATCCTGAAAGCACTTCGGCTAAGGATTTTGTAGAGCGGTTAATTCATGTGAGTGAGTTAATTTTGAAAAAGGATGAATACTATGAGTTTGCCCATAATCTTTTTCAGTCCTATTTAATTGCTTTGGAGATTAAACGGTTAAAGCAAGAAAATTTACTCAAGGAAAATTGGCAGCAAAATCTCTGGTACGAGGCTTGCATTATGTATGCAACTTTATTGATTAATCCGACTGATTTTATTGTTCATTTTTATAATCAAGATAATCCTAAAGCTCAGGGATTAGCGGAGCGATGTTATCGAGAATTACCTGTTAAAAAACGTCGAGGTTTGGAATTTTTAGAACAAAAACGACAGACTTCTCTCTTTACCCAACTAGAAACCTATCTGAAAAATGGCCAATGGCGCGAAGCCGATGAGGAAACGGCGCGGTTAATGTTGTTAATTGCTAAGAGGGAAGATGAAGGCTGGCTAGATGAAGAAAGCATTAACAACTTTCCCTGTGAAGAGTTACGCACGATTGATAAGCTCTGGGTAGATAATAGCGGCGGCAAATTTGGCTTTTCTGTGCAGAAAAAAGTCTGGCTGGATTGCGGTGGTGTCCCAGGAGAATACGATTATGATGTGTATAAAAAATTCGCTGACGAGGTGGGTTGGCGCAGGGGCGGAGACTGGTTGAGCTATGATGAGCTAACTTTTTTATTAGAGGGTAGTAAGCACGCACACCTACCGTCACCTTGGTGGAGGGTCGTGGGGCGCACACCAGGGGGGGGGGTTGGTCGCCGCGTGTGGTGGAGGGTATCTCTTTTCTCGCGCAGCGACTTGTAACCTGTAATATATCACAGACTTATACATCTTAAACCAGTAAAAAGCCCCCCTTATCAAGGGGGGTTGGGGGGATCAAATTCAACCAATAAAAAGCCCCCCTTATCAAGGGGGGTTGGGGGGATCAAACCTCAAAACTGCCCCCCAAAATTCCCCTGCTAACAGCAAAACTTATCAACAATAACACCTGATTTTTTAATAAAAAAACGCAATCGCTTTAAGTTTCATCCCCCCGCCTACGACTCCTTGATAAGGGATATTATAGCGGTTCTCACCTCTGGGTGGCACAGTTAAACCTTTGCTGATTAAGCTTTTCAACATTAATAATGTACCTCGTGCGAACAGAAAACGCTATATATGCTAAACTTATTAGTTGAAAAATAATCTTTCTTTTTTTAATAAATAAAACTGCAATCACGTTAAGTTTGATCCCCCCAACCCCCCTTGATAAGGGGGGCTAAGTACGGTAACATGACTAACCAGAAAGTAAGCTTATGGAATTAACCAATCATCATCATCTACCCTACAATCCCAAACTCGTAGAACGAGCCAAAGAACTCCGTAAAAATATGACCAAAGCTGAAAGAAAACTTTGGTATGAATACTTAAAAAATTTTCAATATAGAGTTCATCGTCAAAGACCGATTGATCAATTTATTGTTGACTTTTATTGCCCCGAATTAAAATTAGTGATTGAAATTGATGGTGATAGTCATAATAGGGAAGATGCTCAGAACTATGACTTAGAAAGAACCCAAATTTTATCAGGTTATGGATTAACAGTAATCCGCTTTACTAATCAAGAAGTTTTGAGTAATTTTGAGGGAGTTTGTGGAGTAATTGGAAGTTTGATCCCCCCAACCCCCCTTGATAAGGGGGGCTTTGATCCTTCTTGATAAGGGGCTTTGATCCCCCCAACCCCCCTTGATAAGGGGGGCTTTGATCCTTCTTGATAAGGGGCTTTGATCCTTCTTGATAAGGGGCTTTGATCCCCCCAACCCCCCTTGATAAGGGGGGCTTTGATCCTTCTTGATAAGGGGGGCTTTGATCCCCCCAACCCCCCTTGATAAGGGGGGCTTTGATCCTTCTTGATAAGGGGGGCTTTGATTCTCCCAACCCCGGCTGCCGCAAATACGGCGGCGAGGATGTCAGGTCTTACTCCACTCGATTAAAGCGCTAGTCAATCCTTCTAGGGTATATTCTCGCGCCTCGATATCAACACGACCAAATAACTCTTGACAGGTTTTTGAAGTTTGCGGACCGATAGAAGCCAGACAAACTTTTTCTAAGAGGGAATTAACCGATAATTCTGCCGTTTCTTGTCGCAATAACTGATAAAAATTCTGGACGGTTTTGGAACTAGCAAAGGTGACTATATCGACTTTCCCATCTCGAAACGCTTCCCAGATGCCACTATCCATGCGTGCGGGACATCCGGAATCGTAGGCGGCCACTTCCGTCACCTGACCGGCTTTGGCCGTTAATTCCTTAACTAATATCTCTCTCCCTCCCGTTTCCACGCGAGGAAAGAGGAATTTTTGCCCCTTAATCGGGTCGGGAAACTCGTTTACCAAAGCATCAGCGACAAAATCCCCCGGGATAAAATCTGCGTTTAATCCTCGTGAGTGCAAAACTTGGCTGGTTTTTTTACCCACCACGGCGATTTTTACAGTCGCTAAAGCCCTAGCATCTTTTCCCCAAAATGTCAAGCGATCAAAGAAAAAATTAACAGCATTGGCAGAAGTTAAAATCAGCCAATCAAACTCTTTTAACTGAGCGATGGCATCGTCTAAACCTTGCCAACGGTCGGGGGGACGAATCTCTAAAGCGGGCATTTCTAGGACTTCTGCGCCTTGATTTTGCAAAATTTCGCTAAATTGACTCGTTTGCTCGGCGGCACGGGTAATAACAATAGTTTTACCGCCTAGGGGTGGGGGAGAGGACATAATCGCCAGATCCACAACTTGACCAATGACCATAATAGAGGGTGAGAGGGACACCCCGGCGGTTTGAGCGAGAATATTTTCTAAGGTGCCGCGCCAAATTTGTTGATCCTTGCGTCCCGCCTGACGGATAATAGCGATCGAGTCGTGAATATTCCGCCCATTTTGGTATAATTTCTCGATAATTTGCCCTAAAGACTGACCAGCCATCAATAGCACAAGTGTATCAATTTTAGCTAAAGCTGACCAATCGAGAGACTCGGGATCGTGAGCGCTCAAGACCGCAAAACAGCGACTAATATCCTTTTCCGTCAGGGGAATTCCAGCCAATAAAGGAGCGGCTAAAGCGGAGGAAATACCGGTTATCAGTTCAAAATCACAGCCTGCCTGCTTTAGGGCCAACATTTCAGGATATACTCGCCCAAAAACCCCCGGATCACCACTTTTAAGCCGAATAACCCGTTTTCCCTCTTGACAATAATTAACCAGTATCCGATTAATCTGATTCTGCTCGGCCCCGGGTTGTCCCCCCCGTTTGCCAACATCGACTAAAACACAGGTTTTCGGCACTAGGGAGAAGATTTGACTATCCACTAGGGCATCGTACAGCAAAACCTCGGCCGTGGCTAAAATTGCTCGCGCTTGCAGGGTGAGAAAACTACTCTGACCGATTCCCGCACCGAGAAGATAAACTTTACCCCGGGGATGGACGACTGCTGACATAATCGCAAATTTGAGTTTAATCTTTAATCTAGCACTTGGAGAAGATGCAAATTACTAACGCAACAAGGGCAGCAGTAAAGTGACGAAATAATATACTAGGGGAGCGGTGAAGACATAACTATCAGTGCGATCGAGTATACCACCGTGACCGGGGATTAACTGCCCGGAATCCTTGACCCCAGCATCGCGTTTCATCATCGATTCGGTTAAATCGCCCAATAAACTGACAATACCAATTAATAAGCCCAAAAATAAGCCCGTCAGCTGCCAATAGGGCCAATCTAAATACCAAGCACCCAAATCGGCCACCGCTATACTGCCTAAAATGCCAAAAAAGGAACCTTCCACGGTTTTTTTGGGACTAATCAGCGATAAACTGGTTTTCCCTAACCATTTTCCCATGATATAAGCTCCGATATCGGCGGCCCAAATACAACCGAAAGCTAGAAAAGTCACCGTCAAAGCGGCCGGGAATAATTTCGGTTCCATCCACGATTCCGGCCAATATCCCATCAGGGGTAAGTTACTGGCCATAGCCACGGGACCACTTTCGGGAGAAAAACCGACCCGTAAACGAATCCAATAACTGGGTAAGTAACCACCGTAAAACAGACCGAGAATTGAGGTGGAAATGTCGGCAATTGTCGCCATTTTGGGCTGAAAGAGCAGATAAAAACAAATTAACGCTCCGGCCAGGGGAAACATGGCATCGGTGAGGGGGGCTGCCATAGTTGCCGTCAGTAGTAATAATTGGGAAACTACGAGAGTGGTTTTAGCGGCCGGTTCAATGCCTTTAGCGCGAACTAAGCGAAAATACTCTAATTGTCCCAAAAAGACGATAACACCGATGCCGAGGGTGAAATACCAACCCCCAACGATAATAATTCCCAGTGCGAAGGCAATAGCAAAAATAGCGCTGACAATGCGTGGCCAAGGCATGGTTAATCCAGAGAAGTTAGGCGGCATTGTCATAATTATATAGATTAAGAAAACTTTATGGAAGGTTATCCCCAATTAAAGTTTATCGCCGCTCAGGATAAACATGGGATCAACGGCGGCAAAAACTTGGTGAATACCCCTAGTTTCTAGGCGATTTACTGCCGCTTGGACAATCTCGATATTACGGGCCTGTAAATTAGAAAAACCTTCGGAAAATTGATAGAGGGTTTCTAAATTATTGGCCGTAGCCACGATGCGGCCATTGGGTTTCAGGTATTGCCACACTTCTTGCAGGACCGATTTAATCGGTTTGCCGCCCTCGATACAGACGCGATCGGGTGCTAGGGATATATTGGGCAGACAATCGGGTGCGCTGCCTTCAAAAACGGTGACATTTTTTACCCCGAAGCGATCGCAATTACGGCGGATTAAACTGGCCACTTCTTCATCCCTTTCAATGGCAATAATCGGACTATTGGGGCATAATAAGCCAATTTCAACGGGAATAGTGCCGGTTCCTGCTCCTATATCCCAGAAAACCCCCCCATCACCTAACCTCAAAGCGGAAATCATCAATAATCTCACCTCGCGTTTACTCAGGGGAATCCCGGGTAAACGTTCAAACAGTTCATCGGGAATACCGGGGGTTTTATATAACCAAGTCATGGGGGATCAATTATTGAGAAGCTTCACTACCAAGCATTATTATATAAGTTTGTCAAATTTTCTTTATTAAGTAAACAGGGACTTTTATAGGCATAAAACCCTGATCATAGCTCTAAAAAGCTATTGTCTGTCATTAAGCTAAGACGTATTTTAACCCCCGATCCTTAGATTAGGTCAATCTCTCCCAATCCCTTTACTGTTGCAACACTGCCACAGTGCCTCATCTCAACAAGCAATTTAAATAGGCGGGCAGCTGATCTTAATGATGAGATAGGAAGTTTTTGTTTTGGCGGGTCAGTCCTCGGTCGTTAACACCAAATTAGGTTACACTTCATTTTTATGGGAAAGGCTGTCATGATCCTTTTTCTTAAGCATAGATTGTCCTAATCAATTTCTTTTAGTATTGTCTATCAAATGTTACTAAATACTCTGGCTATTCAACCTTCCTAGCATCTGTCAGCTAAAAACCATAGACTAACTCCTGTTTTATCAACGATAACTCTAAGTAGCTAGTTATAATTAAATTAAAAATGGATTTTAGGTTCGATCCCCCCTGCCCCCCTTGATAAGGGGGGTGCCGATAGGCGGGGGGATCTACCTTTGATAATGGGGGTGCCGATCCCCCCTTAATCCCCCCTTAATAAGGGGGGCATCTGAAAGTTTTTAATACCTATCTAGTTATCATGTCTAATATCTATCGTCTTGCCCAGGGCCATTTAAACCTATTGGAAACTTGTCCACCGAGATTTCAAAAAGTCTATCTAGAGCAACTTAACACACCGGCTGACCCCGGGCAATTGGAGAGGCAAGAATGGGGCAGTCAGTTTCACCTATTATTACAGCAGCGGGAATTAGGGCTACCGATCATGTCCCTATTACGCGAAAATGAACAGTTAGAACATTGTTTAACAGCCCTATTAAAGGCCGCCCCGGCAATTGCCCAAAATCCGGGAGAAGCTAATCGAGAAGCGGAACATTGTCGCAGTTTAACTGTGGGTAATTATTTATTAACGGTTATCTATGATTTAATTTTACTAGAGAGCGATCGAGCGGTAATTTTTGACTGGAAAACCTACTTAAAACCTATCGATGCCGACAAACTAGCCAAAAATTGGCAGACGAGACTTTATCTGTATGTGTTGGCAGAAACTTCTGCTTATCCTCCTGATAGTTTATCGATGACCTATTGGTTTGTGCAGTTACCCCGCAACCCCGAACAAATTACTTTTAACTATAATCGCAAACTACACCAACGGACAGGACGGGATTTACGCCGTTTATTGAAGGATCTCGATCGCTATCTATTAGCATACCAAAATGATTTAGTCGATTTTCCCCATCGTCCCGATTGTCAGCTTCATTGTCCCTATTATCTTACACAAGAGCGATCGGGCCAAATAGACTTACCCTCGATCGAGGATATCCCTGAAATCAATCCTTTTGTCTAAATCACTGATAACTGATCACTGATAACTGACAATTCCCCTTCTCTGCCGCGTTAACCATGATCGATAATAACAAAAGACAGATCGATCGCTTGCGCTCATGACCGGCAACCACTACCAAACCTTAGAAATCAGCTATAAATCGACCCCTGACGAGATTAAACGGGCCTATCGGCGTTTAGCCAGACAATTCCATCCCGATAGTCAAAACGATAGTGCCAGTCACGATAAAATCGTCGCTATTAACGCCGCCTACGAGATCCTAAGCGATCCGAGACTAAGAAAGGACTACGATAACCAACTAATCGCCAATTCTCCCGAAAAACGCGCCCAACGCACCGCCACCGCCCAGGCAAATTACCATCGTTACAAAGAAGCAGTCCAGGAAGACGAAGCCCTGGTCAAACAGTGGTATAACCAGACCTATAGCCCGATTAATCGCCTGATCGGTCAAATTATCCGACCCCTAAAAGGTCAGATCAATCACCTATCCGCCGATCCCTTCGATGATCAGTTGATGGCTGTTTTTCAAGACTATCTAGAAACCTGTCGCCAAAATCTCGATCGAGCCAAAACCCTCTTTTCCCAACGGCCCAACCCTGCCAAAATGGCCAAAGTGGCCGCTTCTCTTTACTACTGTCTCAATCATCTCACTGACGGACTAGAAGAATTAGAAACCTTTACCCTTAACTACGACGATCGCTCTCTCCACACCGGTCAAGAAATGTTTCGTATGGCCCAGCGTTTACAGGTAGAAGCTAAACAGATAGCCAGTCAGTGCCAAAATTAGACCTCTTGTAAAAATCAAAAATTGTTGTTAGGGTGAGGAGTCAGTAGCCAGTAGTCAGGAGAATTAAGAATGAATAACAATCAATTAAATGGTCTATTTACATATTTTAGGCAATTTAATCATTATTTTTGCCGTATTTGAACCCTGAAAAATTAATTATGCCAGAGCTTGATTAAATCTCTAGCCATGGACAAAAAAAAAGACGAAAATAGATCAGGACCAGATTTACCCAATCCCTAGCTTAACCCCGATGAGAGACAAACAATCAGAAATTACCAATATATCCACCCCTAGAGATTCTGATCTTTATTCCTTGCCTCCAGCCGTCCAACGGGCTGCTAATATCCTTTTACGTCAGGGAAGAATCGGTTTTTGGACGCAGATTGTCCTAGGCGTAATTTCAGGGGTTTTATTGCTCATTGCTACCGCTAGTTTATTAGGGACGAGACAACGCACTTCCGGTATTGAAATCGGTGTTTTATGTGCCATTGGTGGGGCTTGTTTCTTGGTAGTTGCCATTTTCTTTTCCTCTCGTTACATGAAAATTGCCCGTCAAATGTTGGGGGGTGATCAAGATAGTCGCCCGAAAAAATCCGATACTATTCAATTAATCCGTCAGGGTTTAATCGCTAATATTATCGGGATGTTTTTAACAATTTTGGGAGCGCAAGCCTTGGCGGGAATCGTCTTAATTAAATCCCTCAATGTTCCTCAAGGCACTTTTAATGTTGCCTCTAACCCCAGTCAATTTGTTAATTCTGTTGACCTGTTAATTGTGCAGGCTAATACTAATACAATTCTCGCGCACTTTACTGGTATTGTTACCTCTTTGTGGCTTCTTAATCGTATTACTTCTAAATAAATATGACCATGCAACGCACCCGTTTAAGTACGCTGGCTAATGTCACCAGCAGTCGATTTAATAGCTTTTTTGGTAATCCTTGGCGGCGGATTTCCCTCCAGATAATTTGTGTTTTATTTGGAGTTTTTTCTGGGCAAGCAATTGTCACTACTGCTGGCCAAACTGCTCAATGGGATGTCACCGCTGCCGGTTTATTACTGCTGTTTACGGAGGCGACTAGCCGGATTGTTTATCGAAAAAGTTCCCAGGCTAAACCAGCACCGATTCTGCGAGAATCTTTCAATTTACTAAAAATTGGTATCACCTATAGTTTATTTCTAGAAGCCTTTAAAATTGGCTCTTAAATCCCCAATTGAAAAATAAAACGCACGACTCCTTAAGAGTTGACAGAGAAAGGCTCATCAGGTTTTGTCGGATTAATACAACAACAACTAACATAGAACCAAGAAACTTACTCTACCAACTTGGTCAAGAGGGAAATTTATTGACTATAAACTACAAAATAAAGGCGGTAACTGCGCCTAGGGAGTCGAGGTAGTTCACTATGTTTCAAAATAGCTCCAGTGAAGTTAGTATTCTCCCCATGGACGAACATAATCAAAAATTAGTTAATTATGTTCATCCTGCCGATTGGCTCAATCCCCAACCCCAAGATTGTTATGATTTAGTCGTCATTGGTGGGGGTACTGCGGGTTTAGTCGTAGCGGCGGGGGCGGCGGGTTTAGATATAGGTTTAAAAGTGGCTTTAGTGGAAAAACACTTAATGGGGGGAGATTGCCTCAATTTCGGTTGTATTCCTTCTAAATGTCTGATTCGTTCCTCTAGAATTATCGGGGAAATTGAGAAAGCCAAAAAATTAGGAATTGATATTGGGGATACTAGGGTAGATTTTGCCAGAGTCATGACCAGAATGCGGCAAATTCGCGCCGATATTAGTCATCATGATTCGGTGCAACGTTTCCAAAAACTAGGTATCGATGTCTTCTTGGGTAGCGCTCGTTTTTTAGGACAAAATGCCGTGGAAGTGGCAGGAAAAACCCTCGCTTATAAAAAAGCCGTCATTGCCACTGGTGCTGGGGCTTTTCATCCCGATATCCCCGGACTAAAAGAAGCGGGATTTTATACCAATGAAACAATTTTTTCCCTCACAGAATTACCTCCCCGATTAGCTGTTATCGGTGGCGGGCCGATTGGTTGTGAATTAGCCCAAGCTTTTCAACGGTTAGGCGCACAGGTGATTTTATTTCATAATTATTCCCATCTTTTGAATAAAGAAGACCCAGAAGCAGCCGAAATTATTGAGAATACTTTCCTGCGGGAAGGAATGCAATTAATTCTCTCTTGCCAAATTGAACGGGTGACAAAAAATGAGCGGGGTAAAACGATTGAATATACTAGCAACGGCCAGGGAGCAACTATCACCGTTGATGAGATTTTAGTCGCTGCCGGCCGGGAGCCTAATGTGTCAGGATTAAATTTAGAAGCGGTGGCCGTGGAATACGATACTCGTCGGGGAGTCAAAGTTAATGATTATCTGCAAACTACTAACCCGAAAATTTATGCGGCCGGTGATATCTGTATGGATTGGAAATTTACCCATGCTGCCGATGCATCCGCCCGTATTGTGATTAAAAATACTCTCTTTTCTCCCTTCGGTTTCGGACGCGATAAGCTCAGTAATTTAGTTATGCCTTGGGTCACTTATACCGACCCAGAAATTGCTCGTGTGGGTATGGATGAAACCCAAGCACAGACCCGGGGATTGGTCACTAATACTATTAAAATTCCTTTGAGTATAGTCGATCGAGCTATCGCTGATGGCGAAACAGCAGGTTTTTTAAAAATTATTCACAAACAAGGTTCCGACCAAATTTTAGGAGCCACTATCGTCGCCTCCCACGCCGGTGAGATGATTTCTGAAATTACCACCGCTATGGTTGCCAAAATCGGATTGAGTAAACTCTCTACTGTTATTCATCCCTATCCCACCCAAGCGGAAGCGATTAAAAAGGCCGCCGATGCCTATCGTCGAACTCTCTTGACTCCTAATAGTCAAAAACTCTTGGAATTGTTGAGTAAATTATCCCGTTAAAATCAATGATTGCCACCGGAGAACTGCGGCAGAACTTTGAACAATTCTGGCGGGAAGCAGCCGCACAGTTGGGAAACGCCCAATCCCTCACCGAACGGAGGCCGGGGAAATGGCAGGAGTACCAGTTGGAGAAATACCAACCCCTGACGCAGCTCTGCCCTTTTTAGAATACAAGTAAACGGTGAAAACCTTCTTGCTCAAAATGGCGATCGGTGGTTAATGCTTCATTAATATTGAACTGACGCATCAATAAAAAGCTAACTGCATCACATAAGGAATAAGTCTTATCTTGCCGTGCCATCAATAGTTTGACAGCAGCACGATGTAAAGGCTCATCTATCCAAACTGTCTCGATATCTGGATTTTCTAGCAAATCGGTGATAAATTCTAGGGTAGCTAAACGCGGGTAACGCCGAACTTGAGCTAGAGCAACTAACTCTGCTAAAACGTAACTGTGGGTGATGCTTTTACCTGCACTATCTAACAATTGGACAGCTTCTTCATGTCCTGGTTGATCACGATAGACATAGCAAAGTAACCCAGAAGTATCGAGGAGTATCACCGATTTGATGTCTCCTCATGAGTATCTCCATACTCTCTCCCTAAGTCAGCATCAATGCTTTCATTATCTGCTCCTGTCGGATAGCCGCTAATTGAGCCAGCGTGCGCTCGAAAGCGTTGACGTGCTGCTTCTTTTTCCGCTTCCGTGCGTTGGTCTTTAGCTTTTGTTAAGCGATACTGTCGCTCTAGGGAAGTTGTTACTAATTCTGACAGGTCGATACCTAATATTTTAGCTTGCTGTTGCAAGGCGGCATAGACTTCATCGCTCAATTCTAGGGTTAAGACTTGACTCATTTGGCTGTACCTTCATTGTGGCTATTGATTAGATTAATTTCTTTTTTAACTCTTTGACCATTATAACCTCGGACATCAGCTTGTCTCTTCACAGTAGCACTGTAGGGTGGGTTAGTGACAGCGTAACCCACCGCATATTAGGAAATTGATGGTGCGTTACATTAACATTAACGCACCCTACGAAAGCTTATAAGTCATCTTCCGATAATCGAGCTATTTTCATAATTGATTTTAAAGTTCCAATTTTTAAGTCCTGATTGCGGTGTACAGGAATAGATAGAATTTTATCTTGATCCTCCTTTTCATAAATATGGTGACTACTGGTAATTTTTTTGAGTATCCAACCTTTTTTTTCGACAATTTTACAGAGTTTTTTCCTTGATATTGATTTCATACAGCAATTTCAATCACTTCTGACCTAGATTCAGGTTGTTTGCTTTCATTGGCAACTTCTAACCAGCCTTGTATGGCATCTTGGAGGTTATCGACAACTTCGTCCATACTATCTCCTTCTGTTATACAACCGGGCAGAGCGGGAACTTCAGCCCAGTAACCGCCTTCTTCGGCTGGATGAATAATAGCTTTGATTTTCATCAGGTTCAGAATTTTTGAAAACTTATCTCTTATTTTAATATCAATATGGAAGTTGGGTTGACGCAAGGAAACCCAACCTACAGGCTGACTGTTACAGATTACGGCTTCGATGGTATCGGCTAAGTAGTGCGTTTTCAGCCTTGTCAGGAAAACAGGGCTGGAAATTTTCGATTCAATACAGGTATCACTTGTCCTGTACTCAGCCAATATAAGGGTTCAATCAGGTTATAGGGTTGCCATTTCTCCGAATCTCTGAGAACTGACAGGAACTCCCCGTGAATGATGCGGTTTGCCCGATTAGGACGCGGATCATTTTCTCCTAGCACTCCAAATGAAGAAATAGCGAAAAATTTTAAATTTTCTTTTGGTATTCTTCTCCTTAATATATCTGTGGTTCTTGGTAAATGAATTTCAAATAAATCAGACTCAGGATTAAGTCTTCCTGGCCAAAGCTCTATTCTTTCACATTTACTCATTGCTACTGCTAAGCGAAAGTTTTTCATTCTTTTATATTCGTCGATTAGTTTAGTTAGATTCTCCACAATACGACTATATTGTCTATCACATTCTTCTCGCTGCCATGCTGGCAACAAAATCAGACATCCTACTACATCAGGACTTAAATATTCTTGCCAAAATTCTCTGTACCAACGGTGCAGGTGCATACTAGGTTCATCAATCTCTCCTGGATAATCTTTAAAAACTAGATCTAGCTCGGTTTTAGAAAATCTTCTTTTTATTTTTATGCCGAAACAAACCTCTATTGGGATGACTGTTGGTGAAAATTCCCCCTCTAAAAGAATATTTTTCGCTTGATATTGAAGTCTAAGCGCACCATCATCACGAGGGTGAATCTCATAATCTCTCTTTTCTTGCAGAACATCCTTCAGCTTTGGCCAATAAGATAATCCAGCTAAATAAGTCGTTTTTCCAGATGCTCTAGGTCCGATAATTACAATATTGTTGCTACCCATATCAAGAAAATTGCTGAATATCTGCTACTGTAACTTAAACAAAAAACAAATCGATAAAAGTCTCAACCCCAAGTAGGGATTGGGATTTACTTCGAGAAACCCAAAATCGCTGAAACCTAGATATATCAAGGAAACTAGCAGATCAAGGTTAACGTATTGTCCCGTAAGGGTTTGAGCCTTTCCGTCTGACCGAAAATGCCTAAGTCCCACTACTTGGATTCATTTTACAGAAGATCGCATAAAATAGGAAGAAAAGCCTTTTCAGCGATGCCACCGATGCAGAAACTTACACAGCGTTTAGTTCAGTGGATACCTTTTGGTACAGCCTCCCTATGGACGCTGGATTCTGTTAAACAAGGATTGACGCAGGGAGAGTGGACACAAACTCTGATTCCAACCTTCGTAACGGCGTGTTCGTCTCTCTGGGTTAAGTTTAGTGGCAAGTTTATGGAAACCCTAGAGGAAGAAGCAGAAAGACGAGGGGAAACGAGTGCTCAAACGTTGATTAGGACAATTAATAATATACCATCTAACTTGATACAACTGCGGTCAAAACGAAACTTCCTTAACAAATATTACCAGCAACTCATCTACATCTGTCGGGACTATCTTACCCAGGGATTGGATAAAGACCGCATCTTGAAGTTGGAAAAGGTATTTGTCCCACTCAAGATGGCGACCAAAGAGGCAGTACAGGTCGATCCCAAAATGATTCAGGCGGTAGATAGAAGCGCCAAGAACCCCAAAGAAAAGCAAATTTGGGACTTTTTAGCAGCCATGCAAAATGAAGCAGCTTTCCGTCCCATAGTTATTTTAGGCGCACCGGGGTCAGGGAAGACGACTTTACTCAGGCACATTGCCCTAACTTATGCTACCCAATCTCAACGCAAGATTCACCCGCAAGCACCAAAACTGATTCCCGTGTTGCTGTATCTTAGAGAGGTGAGTCAGGAAATTGAGTTGAGTCAGGAAATTGCCGCTCATAAATTGACTTTACCAGAGTTAATTACCCAACAAATTAAAGGACAACGTAAGATTGATCCCCTCAACCCACCGTTACATTGGTTTGCGGATAAATTACGTCAAAAACAATGTTTGGTACTGTTAGATGGATTGGATGAAGTTGCAGATGAAACTCAGCGCCAGAAAGTTAAAAATTGGGTAGATGAACAGATTCAAACATATCCTGATACGCTTTTTTTGCTAACCTCTAGACCTTACGGTTATAGAAGTGCGCCGCTACAAGAAAGTGTAACTGTGCTAGAGGTAAAACCGTTCAACCTTAAACAAATGCAGCAGTTTGTTAATAACTGGTATTTACAGACAGAAATTATTAGTCGTGCGGGGGAAGAAGATTTAGGGGTGCGTGAAGAGGCGAGAGAACAAGCTGAGGATTTAATTGCGCGTATCCTCAATAGTAAGCCTTTAGCAGATATGGCAGTAAATCCTTTACTACTAACCATGATTGCCACTGTACACCGGAGGGGAAGTGCTTTACCCGGTAAGAGAGTAGAACTATACAAAGAAATTTGTCAAGTATTATTAGAAAAGCGACACCGTGCTAAAAAACTTGCTATTCCCTTAATAGCCACACAAAAGCAAGCTGTATTACAAGTGTTGGCGTTGATGTTAATGCAGAATAACACCAGGGAGTTTAAATTATCAGAAAAAGCACCGTTGATTCAAGCTAAATTAAGAGAAGTAGCGAGTAGTGAAATTACAGCAGAGGAGTTTATTAAGCAGGTGAGAGATGTCTGTGGTTTGTTGGTGGAGAAAGAGAATGATGTCTATGAATTCGCTCATTTGAGTTTTCAAGAATATTTAGCAGCAGTTGAAATCAAAGAAACTCAGCAAGAGAAGCTATTACTTGACAATATTAATCACTCTTGGTGGCACGAAACTATTCGTCTTTATGCGGCTCAAAGTAATGCCACTAATATAATTAGTGCTATATTGAACATGGAAGAACCGACTGTTGACACAATGGCACTTGCTTATGAATGTCGAGATGAAGGCTTAAGTGTTGATGAATATGTCAAAAATAAATTAGATGCTAAATTAGAAGAGGATTTAGAAAGTCATCCATGAGTTATAAATTATGAATTGTAAATTATCAAATTTGAATTATGAAAGACACATTTAAACAAGCAGCTAATGTTCTCTTAAAAAGGAGGCTAAATAATTTGTTGCGTATTGATAATAATCTATTCATTGATAAGAGTTATATTATTTGTGCCGAATATCAGTTGTTTATTGATGAGAAGAGAGAATTAGGTGAAAGTTATCAACCCGAACACTGGAAAGGTTATAGATTTCCACCTGGATATGCTCAAAAGCCAATTACTGGAATAAGAGCAAGTGATGCAGAAAAATTTTGTGAATGGCTGACCCAAAAACAGTCGGAATTAGGATTTAGATACAGAATACCTACATTAACTGAAATAGAAGAACATCCAGCCCCAGAAAAGCAAATAGGATGTTGGGTAAAAGATGGAGAAAAAAAGAGAATTTATGGCATAGAAAAAGTTGAATGGCAACAATGGCAAATGAATTTGTTTGACTTGATCATTTCTACAAAGAATCCTCTAAAGAAGCTGGATATCATTTCTACAAAGAATCCTCTAAAGAAGCTGGATATCATTTCCATTTCCCTGGAAAAACTCGTTCTTGATCTAATGTTTAACTTGATCGTTTCTACAAAGAATCCTCTAAAGAAGCTGGATATCATTTCCCTAAAAAATCTTTCTCTTGATCTAACAGTTGATCTTAATTCTGTTCTTAATAACGTCCTTAATCCTAAGTTTAATTCTGACCTTAACCCCAAGCTTACTTCTGAATTAAACAGTGCTTTTAATCTCAGACTTAATCAAGTTATTAAAAACAATCTTGGTTATATTCTCGACTGTCTAATCGACAACGTTAATGACCGTAATCTTGATAGCATTCTTGAATATTTGCTTACCTCTGACCTTAATTGTAATTTATATCAGACTCTCTACTCTGTCCTTAACTCTAACCCCAATCGCATTGCTGATCGTGACCTATATAGTATTGTCTATAACTTACTTAACCCCGATCTTAATATTATTCTCGAATACGAACTTAACCATAAAGGCAATTGCGTTGTTGATTTATTTCGGTTTTATTCACTATTAGTATTTCTTATACTTTATTTATTATCAAATATTTATGATGCAGCCCTCAAAAATAATCAGGCTCTACGAGATGTAAAACTAACTGATACTAAATGTCAAAAATTGAGTAATCTTTATGCTGCCAAAAGCTATGAAGCTTTTAATCTTTATGCTTTCTTAAGATTGATAACTGAACGACAAACAGGACAAATGCCAGCTTGGGAAGGAATTCGGATTGTGAGGGAGAGAGTATCGCTTTGACAATCTAGTGCCAACAGACAATCCAAAATCCAAAATCCAAAATAAATATCACTTACCTGACCCGACTAGATCGGTTTGGGACTTTAGAATCGGGTTTTTTTAGTCAAGATAAGCAGTCTTGTAGCGTGGGTTAAGCGATGGCCAACCCCAACCCCAAAAGTACTGAGGACGATCGTCAAACACTATATCCCAACTAGCGATTCACAGGGGAAGGAGTCTCAGGTGGTTTCCCCTGTTTTAAGCTGATAAACTAGGGATACCAGCTTTCATCAAGGCATCAGCATGACTACCAACGTAGCGAAAACTCAGTGGCAGTATTTAGAGAAACGTCCTCATTCCTGGCGACAACAGCTTTGTTTTAAAGGCAGGAGGCTGAAAGCTTTTGATGTCTGGTCAGATATGATTGTCAATGACATGACTCCTCAAGAAGCAGCCCTTAATTGGGAGTTACCCCTGGCTGCCATCTATGAAGCAATTGACTATTGCGAGACGAATCAGCAGCTACTCAAGCAAGAAGCAGAAGAAGAACGCCACCGTCTGGAAGCAAAGGGGATTAGTGTTGAGCCTAAGATTATTGCTTGATGAGGACTCGCAAGCCCAACTTCTGGTTAAGTTACTTACGGCTGCCGGTCATGACGTACTGACGATCAATGAAATTGGTTTGGCTGGATGCACAGATAATGTCGTACTTGAGGGACTTCCAGAGAATAAAATACCCAACAAAAAAATAGAAAAGTGTTTTTTTGAAAAAGTAATTATTTTTGTCTAGGAAAACAAAGAGTCTCCCATTACAACCTATTTTTCCGAAAAAAAAATAGCAGCATAAACTTTT
>NZ_JAPZSS010000105.1:0-49192 GCF_027532015.1 Microcystis sp. LE19-131.1A
AAGAATCAAAGTAGCCAAGATTCACGCTCGAATCACCGATAGTAGAAAAGACCATCTACATAAGCTAACCACTCAATTAGTTCGTGAAAACCAAACGATTGTGGTTGAGAATTTAGCCGTCAAGAATATGGTCAAAAACCCGAAATTATCTCAGGCAATATCTGACGTTAGTTGGGGAGAAATCACTCGTCAATTAGCCTATAAATGCCTTTGGTATGGGAGAAATTACATCGAAATAGATAGATGGTTTCCTAGCTCTAAAAGGTGTAGTAATTGCGGGTATATTGCTGAGAAAATGCCGTTAAATGTTCGAGAGTGGGACTGTCCAGACTGTGGGACACACCATGACCGAGATATTAACGCCAGTAAAAATATTTTGGCCGCAGGGCTTGCGGTGTCAGTCTGTCGAGCGACCATAAGACCAGAACAGAGTAAATCTGTTAAGGCAGGTGCGAAAAATCCTTCGGGAAAGAAGCAGAAACCCAAATCGTGAGGTTTGGGAATCACCGTCCGTTTACGGCGGTGAGGATGTCAACGAATCGCCTGTTTTAAACTACGGCAAAGTTCTTCGAGGGATTTTAAACCATCGCCGGGGGAATTATCGGCCAAACGTTTAACCATGGCACTGCCGACAATTACCGCATCAGCACCCCAGTTTTTCACCTGTAGCGCCTGTGTCGCGTCAGAAATGCCAAATCCTACCCCGACGGGTTTATCGGTGACAGAACGGATAGAATCGAGCAATTCCTCCACTCTGGTGGCCACTTGCTTCCGCATTCCCGTCACTCCCGTGACACTAACCAGATAAATAAAACCTTGGGATTGCCGGGCGATCGCTTGTATTCGTTCCGGGGGACTGGTAGGCGCTACCAATAAAATCACTTCAATTCCCTTAGCGGCAGCCGGTTGCAGCAGACTTTCCGCTTCCTCTAGGGGTAAATCGGGAACCACCAAACCACTCACCCCGGCTGCTTTAATTTGGTCTAAAAAGACATCTATCCCGCGATGATAGATGGGATTATAGTAAGTAAACAGAATAATCGGAGCTTTCACCTCTCCCTGGGCATTTTTGACGATTTCTAGCACATCTTCCAACTTGACACCCCGATTTAAAGCGCGGGTGGCTGCCGCTTGAATAACCGGACCATCCGCAAGAGGATCGGAATAGGGAACCCCCAACTCGATCAGATCAGCCCCTGCCCGGTCTAAAATGCGTAAAGCTTGGGCAGTAGTAGATAAATCGGGATCACCGGCAGTAATAAAGGGAATTAAGGCACAATTCCCCTGGGAACGGAGAGAACGAAAACACTCGGAAACAGCAGTCATCGAAAATTACTGGAGAGATAAAGCACTGTCTATTATCTCATGGCGGGGAATAGCTCATCGCCGGTCGCTGTCAGCTCAGGTAAAGAATTTTTCAAGTAATACTTAAAGAATATTGACAAAATGGCGATCAAGGGTAAAATAGGCTCAGTCTAGTAGTTTTGAGAAAGTTTCTGGCATAACATGGGTTTTTGTTCCGCTTTTTCTGGTACAAAATAGGACTACTGCCCGATCGGTTTGCGTATAATCAAACACCATATTATATCCATGTTTTCCATTTACATTCTCACCTATAACGAAGAAATTGATATTGCCGCCTGTGTAGAATCGGCACTTCTATCCGATGATGTGATTGTGGTTGACTCCTACAGTAGCGATCAAACAGTAGAGATTGCTTCTCGTTATCCAGTGCGCGTGATTCAGCATCAATTTGAAAGTCATGGTAAACAAAGAACTTGGATGTTAGAAAATATCGAGACTAAATACGATTGGGTTTATATTCTCGAAGCAGATGAAAGGATGACACCCCAACTGTATGCAGAATGTCTGAGTGCCACGCAACAGACAGAATTTACTGGTTTTTATGTGGCCGAAAGAGTTATGTTTATGGGAACTTGGATTCGTCGCAGCACCCAGTATCCCCGTTATCAAATGCGTCTATTTAGAAAAGATCAAGTCTGGTTTAGCGATTATGGTCACACGGAAAGGGAAGAATGTCGAGGAAAAACCTCTTTTTTAGAAGAAACCTATCCCCACTATACCTGTAGTAAGGGTTTAAGTCGTTGGATTGAAAAACACAATCGTTATTCTACCGATGAAGCAGCAGAAACCCTACATCAGTTGGCTAACGGGGGTGTTAGTTGGAAAAATTTATTTTTTGGTGAAACCGAAGTAGATAGACGGAGAGCTTTAAAAGATTTATCCCTACGATTGCCTTTTCGTCCCTTGCTTCGTTGGTTTTATATGTATTTTATCCTAGCGGGAATTCTCGATGGTAAAGCTGGTTTTGCTTGGTGTACTCTGCAAGCTTTTTATGAGTATTTGATCCTCTTAAAAGTGGCGGAAATGAAACAGGGTTTACCCACTCCCCCCGAACTGAGAAATCGTTTTCATACCCCGCAAAATAGTAACAATAGTAATTCCCATAGGCCCGGTTTTGTCTCCCTAAAAGGAAAAGCCGATTAACATTTAACCATGATTAATCAGCCGGCAATGACCTAACAACAACCTAGGGACAAAAAAATGCCAATCCACCTACTCAGTGGTTAATTTTCACGAGGAATACAGCCGTTCGACTTCACCCAATAGTTACTTGACTGGTATCGACGCTGGTTGCCCCATGGACTTTACTGGCAATTGCTACCATTTTATTTAAAGTCGCCTGATGGGAAACTTTGCCTTTTAGTACAACTTTACTACCAGTTTGAGCGACCCACAATTTGTCTTCATCAGCTAAATCCGGTGTCTCGTCAAAAGCTAAAACTACTCGTTTAGCTAGGCCGCTTTCGTCGTATTTTCCGTCTAATCCGACTCTTTCGGGGGGAATACCCGCAGCAGCGGCTTTACCTGTGATCGCACTAGCGGCATCTGCCGGTTTATCTAAGCCAAAAATTCTTTTTAACCAATCCATTGCTAACACTCCTGATTGAGTTCTAAAACCCCAATTTCTTTAAGAGGGATTTAGTGGAAACGATGTGTCGATCTAATCCTAAACGATCAGGACTGACTCCCACCGCTAAAGCGACTAATTGGGAAAAATGTAGTACAGGTAAACCTAAACTTCGACCGATCACTTTTGCCACTTCCGGTTGTCGGGAATCAAGATTAAGATGGCATAAAGGACAAGGGGTGACTAAACAATCGGCCCCCGCTGCCATGGCCTCTAAAATGTGTTTTCCTGCCATTTGGAACGATTGGGTGGTGGCATAACTGGACAGGGGCCAACCACAGCATTGAGTGCGTCCTTGATAATAAATCGGATTTGCTCCCACCGCTCGAAAGACATTTTCTAGGGATTCCGGCTGAAAAGGATTATCGTAGGGGAGAGTATCCTGGGCCCGCAGGAGATAACAACCATAAAAACCGGCACAATTTAAGCCTGATAAGGGACGAATCACCTTGGCCGCCAGATTATCTAAGCCATAATCGCCGACAATTGCCCAGAGTAGGTGTTTAACCGTCGTCGTACCTTGGTAGGGGGAACAATGTTCTTTCTGTAAATAATTATTAACTTCCTCAACATAATTGGGATTATTATGCTTTGCTTCCTTCAAGCGCTCATCCACATGACCGATCACCCCTTGACAGGTGCTACAGTGAGTCAACAGGGGTAAATTGAGGGCTTCTGCTAGGGCAATATTGCGCGCATTGACGGCATCTTCCAAGAGTTGCGAATCTTCCTTATAGGTTCCCGAACCACAACAGGCAGCTTTTTTGAGTTCGACTAAATTAATCCCCAAAGCTTCCGTCAGGGCTGCCGTGGATAGATATAGTTCCCGACAGGCACCTTGGGCGACACAACCGGGAAAATAAGCATACTGGAGATTGTTGACTGTCATGGATTCTAGGAAATTACTACTCATTACCTATCTACCATCTTGCCCCCCTTCCCCCCTGTCATCACTAAAGTCATGGAATTTCTTAACAGACAGTCTTTTGTGAGCTGCTCCGAACAAGTGTAGAGTAGTTTGTCCCTAGAGATAATATCCAAACAGGAGGAGAGCCATCTCAGCAGTATAATGGCTCTCCTTGAGAAAAATTGTTGTCATGAGGAGTGGGTTATATAAATGGGAATCTATCCGGTCAAGAGGTGATTTATCGGTAGAATTGAGAGTGCAGCCAAGAAATTACGGCGAGAAACCCTATTTTGTCGGCTTACGCCGCTTGGGGGAGGGTGATAACAGCATCAAAGTCAGCACGGCTAGGGAAAATCGAGAGAACCCTGTCCAGTTGGGTTAATTCAAAGATAATCTTGACTGAAGGTGGAATAGAACAGATATTGAGGGATTTTTCTTGACTTTGAGCCAGACGAAAGACGGTAACTAAAGCCATTAATCCAGCGCTGTCGAGGAATTCCACCCTACTCATATCCACGAGAAAAGTGATAGAGCGACTCCGGTTAAGCAGATTGGTGAGCTGCTCTTGAAATTCTAGGACGTTAGCGGCGGTAATATAGCCACTTGGCTCAAATAGAGCAATTTCTGGGACTTTTACGGGACTTTTCATGGCTGGGCTTTGAAATTCATAAATGAACCTTTTAACTAGAAATCAGATACCGCTATTATGTCCTAACTTTCTGATTTTGCAACCCCGGTCTTGATAAATTTCCTCTCTCTTGAAAAGATTAATCTTTTCTTAATCTTGACCCCTGTAGGGAGGAAGTGGTTTTAGGTTAACCTCATAATCTGGGCAGTAAAGAGAAACAGTCATCAAGGCTTATTAGGGTGAACACTAGGGGAAAGTCGTTAGGTTTAAGCTCTAATCCCGAATAACTGATGATAACCCACTATTATACCGGTATTTTTGTTAAAATAAAGTAAAGCAGGATACAGAAACTAGATTTATTGAGCTAGAGTAAGGAAATTGTGGATACCCAGCCGACTATCCGCCAATTAGTGGAACAAGCCCTATATTATCGTCAAATCACGCCAGAAATCGAGAACGGAATCAGTGAACTCCTCGGTCGTCTTGGCTACGTTTCTGATGTGGATTACGAGGCCCTCGAGTTACTCATGGATGAAATGGACGAAGGCCGGATTAATCTCGTTCCGCGTCGGTAACTTCAGTTATCAGTTATCAGTTATCAGTTATCAGTGGTGAGTTATCAGTTCACTGATGGCCTTTCGGTTCCTGCTTATGCAATGGACGGGGTTATAAGGGATGATTTAGCGATCACCCGATCGAACCGGACCTAGTAACGAAGAACCTGACTGATTACTGTTGGCTGAACCATCCCCCAAAACCCAATTTCCCCAAATTTCCCCAAATTAATATAATTAACTTCAGGCTTTCTCTTAACCTAATTTCTTCGATGATTCCTTTAACTCTTAATCTCTTGCAAGGTTCCGTTACTTTTCGTTTCAGTCCCAGTGCTGCTCTGGATTTGCAAAGGGAAATTAACATTTTACTCGATCGCCTGAAAGCGATCGCCAGTAATGCTGCTAGTGGGGGTAAACCCCAACCCCAAAAACCGCTGGAATATCAGCACACTGGTGATGTGTTTCTGGAAGTGTTTTGTAATCCCAATATTTATCCGAATCCTTTTTCGGCTAAAGTTTTGCTAACGGTCCGTGATGATCGCCTGCGCTTAACCACAGAAGCAGAATTAACCCGTGTGATCGAGGATTTAGAGCGTTATATCGACCAAAATAGTTAGAATCGGGGGATTTTTGGGGTTTCGACCTTTCCTTGTCGTCCCACCTCTCCCCATCTGACTATTCTTCTCTAGCTTGCCATGTTACCGACCGATTTATTGATTTCCCGTCAAAATGGCGAGACAATTATTCCCAAACGCTTACCGATCGCTGCCGATTATCTGGCGATCGCTAAAGAACAAATCACCTGTTTTCAGGAAAGTATCGGTCAAACTAAGGGAGAATTAAGCCAAAAACTCCTAATCTTGGAGGGAGACAGTCCCGATTATAAAATTAAACGGGGATTTGCTCACCTATTAACCAATCATTTTGCCAACTTTGAGATTATTAGTCCCTTAGAACCACAGGAATTAAGAAAAAGAGTTTTTGAACAAGCGGCCAACTTTGTTCCTATTCCCCAAAATCGATCGCTAATTCTGGAGAAAATTGCCCAGCAACTCAGCCAAGAATTAAATCAAGAAATTTTTCCAGTAGCTCTAGAAAAAGGACTCTATGCTGATTTAGCGGAGAATAAAATTCTCACTCAATTTGATGCTCCCACTCCCGAAAACTTAATTCATCGTTTTAACCTCTCGCAAATTCAAGGTATTTTTTATCGGGCCAGTTATTTAATCATCAACGTCCACCGCAATGATCCGGGGGAATATAAATATCTCTTTCGCTATCTAAAACTATTTCGTTTAATGACTTATATCGAAGGGGATGCCGACACGGGATTTACTATTACTATCGATGGTCCCACCAGTTTATTTAAAGCTAATAGTCGTTATGGCATTGAAATCGCTAAATTAATTCCTGCCTTACTCCATGTTACTCACTGGAATTTGAAGGCACAATTACAGTATAAAGATTCCTATACAGGAACTATTAAAAAACAACAGTTCAATTTAGAGGATAACTGTGGTCTGGTGTCCCACTATTCCCCGGGTAAACCCTACGATAGTATGTTAGAGGAATCTTTCGCTAAACGTTGGTTACAGTTAAAAACTGAATGGCAGTTAGAAAGGGAAGTAGATTTAGTGCCTTTACCCGGAGGAGTGATGATTCCCGATTTCCGTTTAGTGCATCCCGATGGTCGCGTTTTCCTCCTCGAAATTGTTGGTTATTGGCGACCAGAATACCTACAAAAGAAATTTTTACAGGTTAAATCGGCCCAAGCAAATAATCTAATTTTAGCCGTATCGGAACGGTTAAATCTAGAAAAAGCCGGAGTTAAATTTCAAAATCTACCCGCTCAGGTTATCTGGTTTAAAGATAAATTATCACCCCAAGCAGTGTTAGAAGTTTTAAGTTAAAGGGTTAAGAAGCTAAAAGCGGAAGTATGATTTAATACTCCCGCTTCGGTTTAATCAGACTAAGTTAACTCTTTCGCTTAAGACCGGACAATGAGTGCTACATCATTGAGCAATGGCAGGACTGATGGACACTTTCACCACTTTATTTTTTTCTTCTTCCGCTTTCGGGAGGGTGAGATTGAGAATACCATCTTTGTATTCAGCAGCCACGTTAGTGTTATCAACCTGAACCGGTAGAGGAATAACCCGATGGAATTTACCATAACGGAATTCAGTGCGGGTAAATCCTTCTTCTTCGGTTTTAATTTCCGATTTTCTTTCACCATTAATGGTCAGACTATCGGCTGTTACTTCCACGTTGAGGTCTTTGGCTTCCATACCGGGTATTTCCAGTTTAAGCTGAACTGCCTCTGGCGTTTCGGTCATTTCCGCCGCCGGGATAAAGGATAACCCCATTTTTTCGCCATTGCCTACATCAGTCGGCACAAGACGGTCAAACAAGCGATTCATTTCTTTCTGTAGGCTTTCTACTTCTCTGAAAGGTTCCCAACGTATAAGTGCCATATAAGTCACCTCCGAAGTTTTCTTAACGCTAGAGATGTTGGTTTATCTCTACACTTTTAGGATAGATAAAAGATTGTCTGACCGGGGTAGGGTTTTCGGTATTGAGTTTTTCCAGATTCCCGTACTATCTCCTATACTAGGGTCTGCTGAAAAAGTTTTTCCTGGTGTGGGGTGTGGGGTGCGGGGGTGTGGGGTGTTTTCTCAGTGAACTGATAACTGATAACTGATGACTGATAACTGATAACTGATAACTGATAACTGACTCCAACAACAAACTTTTTCAGTAAACCCTAATTATCTACTGATGAATAATTAAACTTTCTAAACTGGTTTGTAAATCTTGGGTTAATTGTGCTACGGCCGAGCGTCGATCGCTTTTATAATCGGCATAGCGCTCGGATACAGAAATAGGCTTACCGATAGTTATTATCGCTTTTTGTTGACCAATTTGGGGACGAAAAAAGGGATTACCTCCCTTAATTCTTGTTACTAAATCCCAGAGTAATAAAATTGTTTCAGCAAATCTTTCTACGGTGGGTTTTTCTTTGACATAATAACCAGTTACTGAGACGAAACTTTCGACAATTCTCATGTGCCACATTTTTAAATTAGCTTCATCGGCCAGGCGATCAGCTAATCCTAATTCAAGGGGAGAAATAGAATGAGTGGGTTTTAATTCTTCCCGATAAATGCGTTCCCATCCTGCTTGTTCTAAACGACGACAGCGATCAATTACATTACCATTAGGAGAAAGATTAAAATACTTTTCTACGGTTTGTAAGGCCACATCTAATAAATTGGCTAAACGTTTGGCTAGGGTTTCATTTGGATCATCACCATTGGCAGGCACTACAGGCAAAGATTGATAGTAGAAATCTCGATAAAAATCCTCCATTAAGGATAATAATCTTTCTCCTAAACGAAAAAGACGCTCGTATAAAACCTTTTCTTCTAGGGATAAATTTGGGATTGTTTCTAAACCGCTATCGGTTTCTAAATTAGTTAAAATTCGCTCGATTTCTTGCCACACTGGAGTCAGATAAAAATACTGAATACCAATAGGTAAAATAATTACTTCTTGCTGTTGTTTAGCTTTTCTGACATCATCCACCCCCCAAAAAGCCAATTGAGAAATACCCGGTTCAATCGCACTCACAAGCTCATTATGTCCGTTAGTTGCCCCTTCCGGAGCCGCGGCTAAAGGATAATCTCCTTCTAATAATAAACGACGAGCCGAACGCAATCCGATTAAATCAGCTTTTCCCCGTTGAATTGGTGTGCCACCTAACTTAGAATATAACCATCCTACCCTTTCTCCCGCCCATAAAGGAATCCCTCGATCGTACATAAAATGAGCGTGAATTGGAGTGTTTAATTTTATTCCTAACTCTTGGGCTTTTTTGGGTACTAATTTCCACAAAAGATAGGCCATACAGTAGGGATCGTTAATACTGGGATGACGAAAGGCAAGCAGTAAACGGACTTTTTTCTCTTGACTTTTTTGATAAAATGTGATTAAAGTTTCTAGATTAGCGGCCGAAATTTCCCTTAAGTTGGTTTGAGTTTGTAACCAGAGAGGTAAAAAGATTTGACATCCCTTTAAAAGCAAGGGATTAAGGTCAGGGGGTATAAATTCTAGAGAAGGTTGTGCGCCCAAAGATAGATTAGACATATAAGTAGTTGTGCCAAATAAATTTCCTAGTTGAGACGGTTATCAGTTATCAGTTATCAGTTATCAGTTATCAGTTATCAGTTATCAGTTATCAGTTCACAGTTCACAGTTTACTGTTTACTGTTCACTGTTTACTGTTTAAGAAAGAATCCAAGAAAACTCTGATCAATAATTACTCACTGGTCAAAAGCTAATCAAAGCAGCAAACAGGTGTCGAGCTAGATTTCAAATAGACTGGGATTACAGGCTCCCTCAACCGTGAAAGGAGAAATTAACCGACTTTGAGCGAGGAGGAACAGGAGCAGTTTACCTCCTCACCTAAACAAATACAGCTATACTATAGCTCTATCCCCATTTCCTGCAAACGAGCTGCCAGCCGTTGAGAACGCTGTCTTTCCGCTTCCAGAGCTTGCTGAGTAGCATTTAATTGCTCCTGTGCTGCAGCCGCTTGCTCCTGTGCTGCAGCCGCCTGCTCCTGTGCTGCAGCCGCTTGCTCCTGGGCTGCTTCTTCTGGCAAGGGGATTAAATTGCCTTCCGGGTCATAAAATCTTGCCCAGATTGCTGTTTCTCGGTCAATAGTGCCTTCCCAAGTTCCCAACCAATAGCCCAAAGTTTCGCACCATAACCAGCCGCGCTCGTTTGGTTCTAAGGAATGGTAGCGTTGGTCTGACCCTAAATGCCATCCTTGTAAAGAATTGCCATCGAAAGGATCGTAGATGAAATAATCGGGTGTGCGGAAGGTTCCCTCATAAATTGCCTTTTTTCGCACTTTATCAGTCTTAGCGGTACTAGGAGAGGTTAATTCCACGATAACGTCGGGATAACGTCCCTCTTCTTCCCAAATTACCCAACCCTGTCGCTCTCTCGTACCATCGACATTGAGGACGGCGAAGAAATCTGGCCCGCGAAAATCGCGATTTTTGGCTTGTTCACGGCTGAAATAAATAAACATATTGCCACCGGTGTAGAAGTCGTCTCGTTCGCCGTAACCCTGCTGTAGGGAGCGAATCAAGACATTCATGGCAATGCGGTGTCGGTTGCTTTCCAAAGGTTCACCATCATCAAAAATTAAGTCTGTGGGGGGTGGGGGGGGTTCCCAGAAGTCCTCGAAATCTTCTTCTATCAGTGCCGGAGAGGTGGCAGTTTCGTCGCTTTTGGCAATCGTCATTTTTTCGGCCTCTCTAGGTGGGAGTATCCATGTTTTTGCTGATTATTGATCCTATGTTACATCAGAATTTAGGAGTGAGGAGATAGATGTTAGGAGTTGAGAAAATTATCTTCGCTTAACAATGATCAAAACTTTTCTTCCAGGTGCATTATACTGGGCTAACACACCCGAATAATATCCTTAAGCTAACCAAAAAACTTGGCTTTATCTTTAACTAATTTTGTCCCGATTCCGGCGGCAATGACTTCGGAGAGAATGCTAATTAAACGATAGATAGCAACGGTGACAAGTACGTTAGCGGCGGGAAATTTTTCTGTGTCAAAAAGTGCAATCGCTGTAGCTTCAAACACTCCTAATCCCCCCGGCGCTCCGGGGACAACTAAACCCAATAACCAAGCAAAACTAAAGGTTCCTAAGAGGGGTAAAATCTGAGCGGGGGTAATCATTTTTAACACCATCCAAGCTAAAATAAAACCCGCACCGCGCCACAATAAAAATCCAGTTTCACCCAAGAGAGGGACGAGAGGATATTTAGTTAGATAAACAGGTTCTTGAGCAATCTTTTTCTTTTGGCTAAGGATTTTGAGAGGATAATTTAAAAATTTGGGATGAATGCTGATTAAAATTAATCCTAAAACTAATATCTGTATCCCTAGACTTGAGCTAGATTTCATCCAACCTAAACCACTACCAATAACTGCTATGGCTAAGGCTGCACACACCAGCAATAAAAGTTCTAATAAAACGCTTAAACTGGCGATTCCCCAATCACTTCCTGCTTTATTAATTGCCACGATGCGAGCATAAAAGTGACCGATATTACCAGGTAGATATTTTCCTAAATTGGTAATCATATAGATGCCAATTCCTGTGGAGGTTTTAATCGGTTGTTGATAGCTTTTGAGTATCCATGTCCACACCCATCCTGCCCAAATTTGAGCGATAACAGTGGTTACAAGTGCCAAGAAAAGAAATAACCAGCCATGATTTTCAATTCTAACTGAGGTGACGTTATCCCAGTTATTTTTAAGGTTACTGAGAACAAAAAATAAGGTTCCCCCAATAATCAGCCAACGTAGAAACTTTTTCAGCATTTCATTTTTTCCTTTATTCATTTTCTGGGGGGAACCAATCGAGATCAAGAAGATTTTCTAAACTGTAGGGACATTTCCCAGGAAAACTAACTTGATTATCGGTTTTTTCTCTAACATAATTTAAAGCTTTCTGGTAAATACGAGGTAATTCTTGAGTGAGATAATTGCGGAGATTAGTAGTTAAATAAGTGTCGATCTGGTTTTTGAAATTGACGATTTCTGAACGCCAATGAGAACGATTATATTCTCTTTCCCTTATCCAAAATTGTAGCAGTAAAAAATGTCTAATAATTTGCTCTAATAAACTAGCAACACGAAACTTTTTTTCGTTTCCCAAATCTTCTAACTCCTCGATTAAATTGTCTAAATCTAAAGCGTCAAAATTTTTAGCCTTGAGCAGTTCTATTGTTTCTTCTAACCAGAGAGAATCATCAATTTCGTAGAGAGTTTTTAAGTCGGGAATAACAGTCATTATCATCTCCTTTATTCGTATGATGGTAGCCAATTGGGATCGAGAAGTTCTTCTAAACTGTAGGGACAAGTATCGGGAAAAATAACTTGATTTTTTGTCTTTTTTCTGACAAAGAAAACTGCATCTTCATAAATGTTAGTTAATTCATTTTGTAAATAATTACGGAGATTGGTGGTTAAGTATCTTTTTAGCTGAATTTGAAAGTTGACTATTTCTAACTCCCAGTGATCCTGATTATATGCTCTTTTCTCTGTCCAAAATTGCAGTAACAAAGCATGACGAATAATTTGCTCTAATAAACTGGCAACACGAAACTTTTTTTCGTTTCCCAAGTCTTCTAACTCCTCGATTAAATTCTCTAAATCTAAAGCCTCAAAATTTTTAGCCTTGAGCAGTTCTATAGTTTCTTCTAACCAAAGAGAATCATCAATCTCGTAGAGAGTTTTTAAGTCGGGAATAACAGTCATTTTTTATCTCCTTGATTGTCAGATGGTAGCCAATTAAGATCGAGAAGTTCTTCTAAACTGTAGGGACAAGTATCAGGAAAGTTGACTTTATTATCGGTTTTTTGACGAACGTATCGCACGGACTCAAAGTAAATTTGCTCAAATTCCTGTTCTAGATATTTACGAAGATTTGTGGTTAAATAGCGCTTTAGTTGATCTTTAAAACTCACGATCTCTGCTTGCCAATGAGCCTGATTATATTCTCTTTCACTTGTCCAAAATTGTAATAATAAACAATGTCTAATAATTTGCTGTAAAAAACTAGCAACACGAAACTTTTTCTCGTTTCCCAAGTCTTCTAACTCCTCGATCAAGTTTTCTAAGTCTAGCGCTTCAAAATTTTTAGCCTTGAGCAGTTCGATAGTTTCTTCTAACCAGAGAGAATCATCAATTTCGTAGAGAGTTTTTAAGTCTAGAATAACAGTCATTTTTTATCTCCCCTAGAATGGGCAATAGTGACCAGTTAAACCGATCACTAAAGCTTTTTTACTGTTTATATACTAGATAATTTTAGCGGCGCGCAGACCGAAAAAGAGACCGAGGGCAATTCCGGTAAAAACGATCAGATAACCCGCTAAAGCGGCAACAGCTAACACAGACATGGTGAAAATCTCCCAAGTAATTTAATCTTTTTTAGCATTGTACCGTTATTCTTGCCCTTCCCCTTCCTCCTCTTCTATATCTTCCCCAAAGCGCTGCTGGGGGGGGATTGCGGCGACAATTGCCTCGATTACCTTGCCGACTGGAACAATTTCTAAGCCCACATCTTCGGGATAAACTTGACCTCTGGGGACAATCGCCCGTTTAAAGCCCAATTTCGCCGCTTCTTTTAATCTTAGTTCCATTTGCGACACTAATCGCACTTGTCCACCTAATCCCACTTCCCCGATTAAGACTGTGCGCGGATCCACGACTCGATCGCGAAAACTAGCGACAACAGCGATCGCAACTCCCAGATCCGCCGCCGGTTCTTCCACTCCCAACCCTCCTGCGGAGGCAACATAGGCATCTAATTTCGATAAAGGAATACCGACGCGCTTTTCTAAAACGGCGAGAATTTGCTGTAATCGGTTGTATTCTATGCCGGTAGTCGATCTTCGGGGGGAAGCATAGCTGGTGGGGCTAACTAATGCCTGTAACTCCACCACAATCGGGCGCGTACCTTCACAGGCTACCACCGTCGCCGTACCAGGGGAAAATTCGTCGCGATTGCCTAAAAACAATTCTGAGGGGTTTTCCACTTCCACCAAACCGTGATCCACCATCTCGAAAATACCGATCTCATGGGTTGCCCCAAAACGGTTTTTCACAGATCTTAAGAGACGATGGGAGGCATAGCGATCGCCTTCAAAATATAACACCGTATCGACCAAATGTTCCAAAACTCGCGGACCAGCGATCGCTCCTTCTTTAGTCACATGACCGACAATTAATAAAGTAATATTCTCCCGTTTTGCCACCTGCATCAAGGCGGAGGTACATTCGCGAACTTGGGCGACAGATCCCGGTGCGGAAGTTAACGCCCCAAAATAAAGAGTTTGAATACTGTCAATTACCGCCACCTGTGGGCGTAGAGATTCTAATTCCCGCAAAATTTCCTCTAAATCTGTTTCTGGCAGAACGTAGAGATGATTATCGAGTTCTGCGGTTGATTCAGAGGCTTTTTTCTCCTTGCCATTGCCGTTATTTTCCGACTCCACGGGAACCACTCCCACCCCCAAACGGGCAGCCCGCAGTTTAATCTGTTGTCCCGATTCTTCAGCGGAAACGTAGAGGATGCGCGGTAATCTTTGGGCGAGTTGGTTGGTAACTTGCAGTAAAAGCGTCGATTTGCCGATACCCGGATCGCCGCCGATTAGTACAAGAGAACCGGGGACAATGCCACCGCCGAGAACGCGATCGAATTCCCCGTAACCGGAGGGAAAACGTTCCTGTTCATACTGGGTAATTTCCGAGAAGCGCACCGAGATGCGCGGTTGCGGGTTGCGTTGCCCTTTGCCGTTATTTGGGCGACTATTTTGCCATCCTGGGCGATTTCCCGCCGGATTATTGCCACCAGCCATCACTTGTTCTTCTAGCGTCCCGTAGGTGTCACAACTGGGGCATTTTCCCAACCATTGGGGAGATTCCGCCCCACAAGCGCTACAGATATATATTGTTCGCGATTTCGCCATGTTTTTTAAGAAAAGTTGAAGAAAAGCAGTTTGAGGATCAATTCTCTTGTCAAATTTAGTTAAGTATGATAAAGGGGAAGGAAGACCCTAAAGTTATTGATAATTGCCATAAAAGAAATAAAATAGGAAATTTAGGCTTAATGATAACGGCAAAGGGATATTCTATAAACAGGAACGCTCGTTATTTAACTTTAAAATTCATCACACTATTTAACTAAGGAGTGTTAATTCAGTTGGAGAACCAGAAGGAAAAAATTCTCGTTGTTGATGATGAAGCCAGCATCCGTCGTATCTTAGAGACTCGTTTGTCGATGATTGGTTATGAAGTCGTCACCGCCGCCGACGGAGAGGAAGCTTTAGAAACCTTCCGCACCGCCGAACCCGATTTAGTGGTTTTGGATGTGATGATGCCGAAATTAGACGGTTACGGTGTCTGTCAGGAACTCCGCAAAGAATCGGATATTCCTATCATTATGTTAACCGCTTTGGGCGATGTGGCCGATCGAATTACTGGGCTAGAATTGGGCGCGGATGACTATGTGGTTAAACCTTTTTCTCCCAAAGAACTCGAGGCGCGGATTCGTTCGGTGTTGCGTCGGGTAGAGAAAAATGGCGCTCCAGGGATTCCCAGTTCCGGTGTGATTCATATCGGTTCCATTAAAATCGATACCAATAAACGCCAAGTTTATAAGGGGGATGAACGCATCCGTCTGACCGGTATGGAATTTAGTTTACTAGAATTATTGGTCAGTCGCTCGGGAGAAGCTTTTTCCCGCTCGGAAATCCTTCAGGAAGTTTGGGGTTATACCCCCGAACGTCATGTGGATACGCGGGTAGTGGATGTGCATATTTCCCGTTTACGAGCCAAATTAGAAGATGATCCCAGCAATCCTGAGTTAATTCTCACCGCTAGAGGTACAGGCTATCTTTTCCAGCGGATTTTAGAACTAGACGAGGAATAGTTCTCAGCTATGGCACCAGCTGATCCCAATCGTATTTTAAGACTGTTACCCCTGTTCGCCGGCATCGTCGGGGGTACGGTATTAATGTTTAATCGTTTTGCCACTGCCGATTTAACCCCATCGCAAGCGCGTTCCGATGTGATGGGAGTGATTTTGAGTGGGGTTTTAATTTTGGTGGGTTTAATCTGGCAAAGAGTTCAACCCCGCTTACCGGATGCGGTGGAATTAATCGGGCGCGAAGGTCTGGAATTTGCCCCAGATTTGCCAGAATCAGTTAAAATTGAGCTTGCTTGGGCTTCCCATTTACTTTTAACCAACACCGTGACAAAATCTCTGATCGTTTATTATCAGGGAAAAGTTTTATTACGTCGCGGTATCTTAAGCCAGAATTCTGAAGTTAAAGTTAGTAATATTATCAAAAGAGTTTTAGAAACCGGTAAAGCCGTCTATTTAGTTAATTTAAATTTATATCCCGCCAAAATCGAATTTGACTATTTGCCAGAAAACACCCAAGGCTTAATCTGTCAACCCATCGGTAAGGAAGGGGTGTTAATTTTGGCGGCAAATGCGCCGCGCAGTTATACTAAACAAGATGAAATTTGGATCGAGGGAATTGCTGATAAATTAGCCAACACTTTCAGTCAGTTTTAGACGATTTCAGTAAGATTTAAGAATTTGGTTAAGATGAGAGTAGGCAATTAGCCCTCAAAATGTTATTTTCTCTCGCTGATCTATTCCTAATTTTAAGTTAATTATCTCTTCGATTCCTATTTCATCAATTATTCCCGCTACTATTCCTAAGTGATCTAGATTTTTTACTTCTATCTTTGAAATTTTTCTTGACTTGAATATTTTTTGAGAACCTTTTTAGTTTCTCACTTTTTGGCTCTCTTGGGTTTGGTGGGTAAAATGTATTCTAAGATACATTCCTGCTGGCGAGGGAGTGGAAGGAACCACTCCAGACACAGAGGACGCAAAGATTGATCGCTTCTATATTAAGTTAAACTGATCAAACAAAGAATAAGAGAGCCACTTTTTCTTCCCTAAGATTATAAGTATAAATACTTAACTGGTTTTTCATTTTATATGCTACCAGTTATACTACAAGTTGAAGTGCAGAATGTGGGTTGTATTGTAAAGTTTCAAGACCTATAATCAGATGGCCTCTCTGATGAAAAAGACAGAACAGTATCAAGCTTTACCCGCTAAAGTTTCCCAACAAGTTTTAAGAGGATTAGACTGGAACTGGCCATCATTTTTTGCCGATTCATCATTTGACTATACTTTTACTAACTATCTTTCAACACGAATAGGATTATCTGGAAGGAATACTCTTTCTCGATCGCCTTGCTTCTCCGGCGAATTGATACTCGGAGGAAGAATAGCAAAAAATCAGTAATATTGCTGAATATAAGCGATAAAATCGCAAAATATGCTTATCTCTTCAAAATAGTTTAAACAGCTTAACAGGACTATATTTATCTGACGACAAAGTTTTTGTTCGTAAATCTAAATTTTTTGTTAAAATGATAACGATTATCATTCTAGGAAAGCTAAAATACCAAACAAATGAACTACTTGACAAAATAAACTAATTGTGCAGTGGAACTCTGCCCTCAATTAACGAGGGAGATACTCAAGACTTTTTCGGTGACTAGGAAAATCAATTTTTCCAGATTTCCGCACCGGAGATAAACCCAAAGACGAGGGAATAACCCGATAGCTTTCATTAGTTATCGTCTAGATGCCCAGAAAAATAAATACTCTAGCAAAGGGTATTTATTAACATTGGTAAAATCAGAAAACTCGGCCGATCAATTAACTATTGGAGTCCATAAAAATATCTATGACCTTAGCTAAGTCCAAAGCAATTTTTGACAATGATGACTACAATCACTTTCCCGAAGTGATTACCGAACCTAAATCGCCGGTATCAGAAGCCGAGATGATGCAAGCGGTACGAACACTGCTGTTAGGATTAGGAGAAGATCCCGATCGCGAAGGTTTACGAGACACTCCTAAACGAGTAGTAAAAGCCCTAAAATTTCTCACTTCTGGTTATCAGCAATCCCTGGATGAATTGCTGAATGGGGCAGTTTTTCACGAGGATGCTAACGAGATGGTTTTAATCCGAGACATCGATATTTTTAGCTCCTGTGAACACCATATTTTACCAATTATCGGCCGCGCTCATGTTGCCTATATTCCTAACGGGAAAGTGATCGGTTTATCGAAAATTGCCCGCATCTGTGAAATGTACGCCAGACGACTGCAAGTACAGGAACGTTTAACCGCACAAATTGCCGATGCTTTGCAAGGATTACTACAACCTCAAGGGGTAGCTGTGGTGATTGAAGCGACTCATATGTGTATGGTAATGCGCGGGGTTGAAAAACCCGGTTCTTGGACTTCTACGAGTGCCGTGCGCGGTATTTTTGCCGATTCTGCTAAGACTCGTCAAGAGTTTATGAGTTTGATTCGTCATAGTCCCGATTTTCACTAATTAGTCAGGGGGATTGGGATTATTTGATCGTCCTATCCCCAGTTTTTTCCTAAGCAAAAAACCAGAGCAAAACCAGCTATTTACTGTTTACTTTTTATTTTTGACTTGCTGTTATCATGCTGATTCGTCCCCGTCGTCTTCGTTATAATCCAGCGATTCGCAGTCTTGTTCGTGAAACTGAATTAACCGTTAATGACTTGATTTATCCCCTCTTTATCATGGAGGGAGAAAATCAAAAGGTGGCTATTCCTTCTATGCCCGATTGTTATCGTTATTCCCTCGATTTATTGCTCAAAGAAGTGGTTAATGCTTATAATTTAGGCATTAATGCCATCGCTCTTTTCCCTCTGATTGCCGAAGATAAAAAAGATAATTTCGGTAGAGAAAGTTATAATCCCGATGGTTTAGTGCCAAGGGCAGTGAAAGCGATCAAAAAAGAAGTCCCTGAAATAATTATTATCACCGATGTGGCCCTCGATCCTTTTTCGATTTATGGTCATGATGGTATTGTGGAGGACGGTAAAATTCTCAACGATGAAACCCTAGAAGTTTTAGTGAAAATGTCGCTCTCACAAGCGGCAGCCGGGGCTAATTTCGTCGCTCCTTCCGATATGATGGATGGTAGGGTTGGGGCGATCCGTCGAGCTTTAGATGCGGCTGGCTATTTGGATGTGGGAATTCTCGCTTATACGGCTAAATATGCCTCTGCTTATTATGGTCCCTTCCGAGATGCCTTAGAATCAGCCCCAAAATTTGGTGATAAGAAAACCTATCAAATGGATGGGGCTAATAGTCGGGAAGCGTTACGGGAAGCCAGTTTAGACATAACAGAAGGGGCAGATATTATTATGGTTAAGCCCGCTCTGGCCTACCTCGATATTATCCGTCGTCTGCGCGATAGTAGTCATCTTCCCGTCGCCGCTTACAACGTCAGTGGTGAATACGCAATGATTAAAGCGGCGGCAAAACAGGGCTGGATTGACGAAAAAAGCCTGATTTTGGAAACTTTAATCAGTATGAAACGAGCGGGGGCCGATTTGATTTTGACCTATTTTGCTCTCGATGTGGCATTAATGAAACAGGAAAGCCGATTTTAGGGTTTTTGCCAGCGAAATTGATAGACATTATCCTGCGCTCCCCATACCTGCTGCCCAAGGCTATCATAACCTCGATCGCTGGTATCCATGCCCTGGGAATTTAGAATAATTGTATTAGTTATTTTTACCGCACCTCTGGCATTAGTGGGACAACCCTGGGGGGGAGTTTCTCCCCGATACCCCCCCGCTATCGGTTTTAAAAACACAGTACACACCGACTCAGCCAAATCTGATACATTTAATTTTCTTTCTGTCAAGTCTTTGTTACAAAAATTAATAAAGTTAGGGGCATTATTTAACTTATAAGCTTTCGATTCCACAGTGGAATTATCAGCGCTAGGTTGAATGACTAAAATTCTTTGACGATAGGGTTGATTTAAGCGATCGATAATTGCCTGTTCCTGATAAAGATAAATATTATCCTGTTTGGGGGAAAAATCCACGGCACAGGTGGTCATTTGCACCTTAGCAATGCTGGGGTTAGTCTGCGCTTGTTCCCTGGTATCCATAACCCCAATTAAATGATTAGCCACCCCCTGCACTTGCGGATTAAGGGGCAAAGATTGAGTGAGAAAAAATCCTAGGGCGATCGAAGTTTTCAGCATGAGAGGAAGCTTGAGGCTCTTCTAGGTTCTGTGTGATAAGTTTAACTCACATAGGATCGATCTTTGTGTCCTTTGTGTCTTTGTGGTTCGTTCCACCCCCTCGCTAGGAGGAATGTATCTTAGAATACATTTTACCCACCAAACCTGGGAGAGCCAGCTTGATTCCGGTTAGTCTCTAATTAGCTTAAACTAATAAGCAGCAAGAGCAAAAATTCCCCTTTTCCCATGGCTAATCATCTGGCTGCATCCGAAAGTCTTTACCTGCGAAAACACGCCGAAAACCCGATCGATTGGTGGTATTGGTGTGACAGCGCCCTAGAAATTGCCAGGAGAGAAGATAAACCGATCTTTCTCTCGATCGGTTATTCTAGCTGTCATTGGTGTACGGTTATGGAAGGAGAAGCGTTTTCCGATCGGGCCATTGCCGATTATCTCAATCAGTATTTTTTACCGATCAAAGTTGATCGCGAGGAAAGACCGGACATCGATAGTATCTATATGCAAGCATTGCAGATGATGGTCGGTCAAGGGGGTTGGCCTTTGAATGTCTTCCTAACACCGGATAGTTTAATTCCCTTCTATGGTGGCACCTATTTTCCCGTGCAACCGCGCTTTAACCGGCCCGGTTTTCTGCAAGTGTTGCAATCGGTACGTCGCTATTATGACGAAGAAAAGGAGAAATTAAGCAAATTTACGGCCGAAATGCTGGGCGCACTGCGTCAATCGGCTATTTTACCCCGAGCAGAGACCAATTTAGCCGCTCCTTCCCTTTTAGCCACAGGAATCGAGAGAAATACGGCAGTGATTCAGGTTAATCCCAATAACTACGGTCGGCCCAGCTTTCCGATGATTCCATATTCTCATCTGGCTTTGCAGGGCAGTCGCTTTGGGGACGATTTTGAGGACTCCCTCCAGCAAGCTGCCTATCAACGGGGGGAAGATCTGGCCCTGGGGGGAATCTCTGACCATGTGGGGGGAGGATTCCATCGTTATACGGTGGATTCGACGTGGACAGTTCCCCATTTTGAAAAAATGCTCTACGATAACGGGCAAATTGTCGAATATTTAGCCAATTTGTGGAGTGCGGGTGATCGAGAGGCGGCCTTTGAGAGAGGGATTAAAGGCACGGTTAACTGGCTAAAACGGGAAATGACCGCCCCAGAAGGTTATTTTTATGCGGCCCAAGATGCCGATAGTTTTGAGAAGGCCACGGATGGGGAGCCGGAGGAAGGGGCCTTTTATGTCTGGTCGGATCGGTCGTTAAGGGATTATCTCTCGACTGAGGAACTGGGGCTGCTGCAGGCTAATTTTACCGTTACTGCCGAGGGGAATTTTGAGGGTCGTAATGTGCTGCAACGTCGGCAAGGGGGAGAATTAGGGAAGGAGATAGAAAATATCCTCGATAAGTTATTTATTCGGCGTTATGGCAGTTCTCAGGCTCAATTAGCTCTTTTTCCCCCGGCCAGAGACAATCAAGAGGCGAAAACCGTCTCTTGGCCGGGACGAATTCCGGCGGTAACGGATACGAAAATGATCGTCGCTTGGAATAGTTTGATGATTTCCGGTTTAGCCCGGGCCTTTGCCGTTTTTGGTGAACCTTTGTACTGGCAAATGGCTACGGTCGCGGCCGAGTTTATTCTCAAGCATCAATGGTTAGATGGACGTTTTCAGCGCTTGAATTATCAGGGTCAGGCCTCGGTTTTAGCCCAATCGGAGGATTTTGCCTATTTTATTAAGGCTTTGCTGGACTTGCAAACGGCTAATCCCCAAGAAACTGGCTGGTTAGAGGCGGCTATCGATCTACAGGGGGAATTCGACCGCTGGTTTTGGGCCGGGGATGAGGGGGGATATTTTAATACTGCTTCCGATCATAGTCTCGATCTGATCGTGCGGGAACGAGGTTATACGGATAATGCCACCCCTTCAGCCAACGGAATTGCGATCGCTAATTTAGTTCGTCTGTCGCGATTGACGGAAAATCTAGAATATCTCGATCGGGCCGAAAAGGCCTTGCAATCTTTTAGTACCATCCTAGAACAGTCCCCCACCGCTTGCCCCAGTTTATTTGTTGCCCTCGATCACTATCGTCACGGTTTCTGTCTGCGTGCCCCGGAAAGCTCGATCGAGCCTCTGTTAGGTCGCTATTTGCCCACGGCGGTGTATCGAGTCGATGACAGTTTGCCCCCTAGCACATTTGGGTTAATTTGTCAAGGGTTATGCTGCCTTGAACCGGCGGAAAATTTAGAACAGTTAGACCGACAAATTGCCGGGGTGATGGCGGGTCCGTCAACACTGCTCGGTTAGGGATTTTTTCTCTCTGCATCTGGTTATTAAAAACTGATTATCTATTGCCCCTGTTGCCTTTTGCCTGTCCTTATAAGTAGCCTATACTCAACGGATTTAGTATTAGTAGTGTGATTGCTCTAAAATAAGGTCATCGCCTGATCAGTATATAGCAATGACCTTAATAGCTGTCATCGATTATGACATGGGAAATCTGCACTCTGCCTGTAAAGGACTGGAAACCGTGGGTGCAGTGCCGAAAATTACCGATTCTCCCCTCGATCTCGAAAAAGCTGACGCTATTGTCTTACCCGGAGTCGGTTCTTTTGATCCTGCTGTCCGGCAAATTCGCAGCCGTCATCTCGAAAAACCGATCAAAGCAGCGATCGCTAACGGTAAACCCTTTCTCGGTATCTGTCTCGGTTTACAAATTCTCTTTGACTCATCAGAGGAAGGACAAGAGGCGGGTTTAGGGGTTATTCCGGGGACAGTGCGCCGTTTTCGCTCGGAACCGGGCATTACCATTCCCCACATGGGTTGGAATCAATTAGACTTCACCCAGCCGGATCATGCTCTTTGGCAGGGATTACCCCCGCACCCTCACGTCTATTTTGTCCATTCCTATTATGTCGATCCCCTTGATAGTCATCTAACTGCCGCCACCGTCACCCACGGCAGTCAAACGGTGACGGCAGCGATCGCTCGTGAGCGTTTGGTGGCGGTGCAGTTTCACCCGGAAAAATCCTCCACTAATGGCTTAAAAATTCTGGCTAACTTTGTTGAACAGGTGCAAAAATTAGCTTTAGTCTCCTAAATAAGCCTTTAAAACCCGCTCGTTTTTTTGGATTTCGCTGGGAATGCCATCGGCTAAATTTGTCCCTTCTGCTAATACCCAAACGTGGTGACAAAGGGACATAATCACATCCATATTATGCTCGATAATTAAAAAGGTAATTCCCTGACGATTCCATTCGATAATATGGTCGCTGATTTGACCGATTAAAGTGGGATTAACTCCAGCGGCCGGTTCATCTAATAAAATTAATTTTGGCTCGGTCATTAGCGCTCGGCCAATCTCTAATAATTTACGCTGTCCTCCCGATAAAGCCCCCGCATAATCGTGCGCTTTTTCCCCTAGACCGATCGAATCTAATATGTCCAAAGCTTTGGCACGATTTTCCTGTTCCTGTTGGCGAATTTTTGCCCCCTGAAACCAGACTTTGAGAAAATTTTCTCCCGTTTGTCCCGGACTAGCTAAGAGCATATTTTCTAACACCGTTAATCGGGATAATACCCTGGCGACTTGAAAAGTTCTCACACATCCTTTCAGGGCAATTTGATAGGGAGGCAGCTGATGAATCGGCTGACCATCAAGAAAAACTTCTCCTTTATCCGGGCGAATAAAATTAGATAAAAGGTTAAAAAGTGTGGTTTTGCCGGCTCCATTGGGACCGATTAACCCGGTGATGCTGCCCTGCGGCACGTCCAAATAAGCATTATTGACGGCACGAATGCCTCCAAAACTTTTCGATAATCCTTTGGCAGAAAGTAACATAATTGATCAGATAAACATCAGTTATCAGTAAACATTAAACAGTAATCAGTGAAAAGACAGTAAGTAGTCGTGGGAAATAAATTTCTTAGTTGAGACAGGCAATAGGCAATAGGATTATTTAAATGTGTAATTAATTTTGCTTAAGTCCTTAGAAAACTGCTATTTAATACTGCTCACTTAATATTCAAATCTAATAACTGATAACTGATAACTGATAACTGATAACTGAAATTATTTTCCCAAAGTTAACTCCTCTTTTTTGCCGAGGATACCCTGGGGTCGCCAGATCATTAAAACCATGAGCAGCAGACCGATAATCATAATCCGTAAAGCCCCTAATTGGCTATCATTAAAAATATCTAATTGGGGCAGAATAAAGCGAGTCAGGGAATCGTAAGCCCAGAAAATTACTGCTCCTAGTAAGGTGCCGGCATTGCTACCAGAGCCACCGAGAATGATAATAATCCAAGCGTTAAAAGTCAATAACGGCTCAAAATTAGTCGGGTAAATAGTGGTTAATTGCCATGCTAAAAAAGCCCCAGCTAAACCAGCGATCGCACCGCCTAACATCAAAGATTGTAACTTATACCAAAAGACATTTTTTCCCAAGGCCCGGGGAATTTCTTCATCTTCCCGGATAGCTTTGAGGATGCGTCCCCAAGGCGATCGCAAAAGTAATTCTAAGCCAGTATAAACGAGAGCGAGGAGGACTAAAACTACCACCATCAGCCCGGCTTTGTAATTATAATCATTCAAGGCAATTACACCGTTTATATACAGAAAAAGCAGGATTATCGCCCCTAACAACCCCCAAAAGATTAAAGCTCTCTTTTGCGTCGGTTGATAGCTTTTACCGCTAATTTGCCCCGCTTCGCGCCATTGTCGTTGCAGATTGCGCCCCAATTGCCAGAGAGCAAAGATAGCAAGCAGGGTAAACAGGGCAATAATTAATAATTTGACGGGAAAACTGGGATTTATATCCAAAGGTAGGGGATAACGTTGTAGTCCGAAACTGCCCTTCGTCAACCAATCCTCGTTAAGCACCAGCAAACGAATTAACTCAGACACCCCGATGGTGACAATCGCTAGATAATCGGCTCTTAATCTCAGGGTGGAAAAACCGATGGCTAATCCCAACAATGCCCCTAGGAGCGCCCCGACAATGGCGGCAAAAATCATCGGTACACCCTGTAAAGTCAATAAAACCGTTGTATAAGCCCCTAAAGTGGCAAAAGCAACGTGACCAAAGTTAATTAAGCCAGTAAATCCCCATTGTAGATTTAAACCGAGGGCAAAAATCGCGTAAATACCCGCCCAAATTGTCAGGGAAACTAAATAATCTGTCATGTTATGGCAATTATCTTAATAGTGAGGTACAAAGTTGTCGGTTTCGGGAGTCAGGAGTCGGTCGTCAGGAGTCGGTCGTCAGGAGGCGATGACCAATCCAGTTATACTTCATACTTATGAGAAACGGTATAACTCAAAAATGATCTTCAAAGTAAAAAAGGGGTTGGGGGAGTGGGGAAGTGGGGGAGTGCCGGAGTTGGGGAGAAAAAAGCTGAAAACTCACATCTGATTACTGAAAAGGCTGATTGCTAACTGCTAGTATAATATCAGTTACAACAGCCTCTGTAGCTTGATGGACAATTGTGACGAGCGGAGGGTGCTAGGCTATTAATAACGAAAAAACCTTGTCCTGTTGATTTCTATGCCTCTTTTGATTCTAATTGCCGATGATGATCCCGGTATCCGCCTAGCGGTCAAAGACTATTTAGAATTAGCAGGTTATAGTGTGGTAGCGGCGAGTAATGGTTTGGAAGCTTTGACTTTATTGGATACCTATCATCCCCATCTTTTGGTATCGGATATCAAAATGCCGCGTTTGGACGGTTATTCTTTGGTGACTAAGGTGCGGCAACAGCCAGAATTTAGGTTATTACCAGTAATTTTTTTAACTGAAAGAGGGTCAACAGAGGAAAGAATTCGCGGTTATCAAGTGGGTTGTGATATCTATCTTCCTAAACCTTTTGAGATGGAGGAATTAAAAGCAGTTATTCGCAATCTTTTAGAGCGATCGCAAATGGTGCAAAGTGAACGTCAATATCAGAAATTAAAACCAGAAGAAAGTCCCAAAACTAGGGATGTTTTAACTTCTTCTTTACAGGACGATTTTAAGTTAACTAATCGCGAGCGGGAAGTGTTAGAACATTTAGCCCGGGGACTTTCTAACAGTGAAATTGGGCAAAAACTGCATCTTAGTTCTCGCACGATCGAGAAATATGTTAGTAGTTTACTCAGAAAAACAACTACTAATAATCGCGCCGAATTGGTTCGTTTTTCCCTCGAACATAGACTAATCGATTAGCTGAAATAAAAAACTTAAATTTTGTTTTTTACTTCCTCCAAAAGACTGCCACAGGAGTCTAAAAGTAGCTCGATTACGCGGTCAAAACCTTCCCGACCACCGTAGTAGGGATCGGGAACTTCTTTTTCTGGGTGATAACGAGCATAGTCACACATTAACTTGATCTTTTCTTGATATTTTCCTGTCCGATCTAGGGATAAAATATCTTGATAATTGGCTTTATCCATGGCTAGGATTAGATCAAAATTCTCGAAATCCTCGCGGGTAAATTGTCTAGCTGTCCCTTGCAGAAGAATACCGCGTTTTTTGGCGGCCGTATTCATGCGAGAATCAGGAGGAGAACCGATATGATAACCGGCAGTCCCCGCAGAATCACAGAGGATTTTATTGCCTAATCCTTCTTGTTCAATCAGATAAGTCATGATATTCTCGGCAGCGGGAGAACGACAGATATTTCCTAAACAGACAAAGAGTAGTTTATAGGGCATAAATTGACTGGTAGAATCATCACTAAATTGCCAATTATAGGGCATTTCTAACATCCCGATAAAGATTTATCCTCAAAAAACTCCTCGCTGTCCATTAACCTAATTTTGGCTAATCCCAAGCTTTCTAAATAATCTTGCCACCCTTGGGGAGTATCTTCGATCGCTAATAATCCTAATATCCTAGCTACGTCTGCTACCCAGGGTAGGGTATGAATTCTATAACCCTGCCAGTTTACCTCTAAGGATAACCAAGCGGGAATCTCTTGGGGGTTAAATTGTTGGGAGGCAAGATAATCAGCTTGAAAGCAGTAAATCCGAGGTGGTTTTTGACTCTCTAACAAGGTTAAACACTCCTTCTAATCTGGACATTAATCTCTTTCCCCATATTTTAGGGGAACCTCAGCATAATTTTTGTTAAATATGAACTTCTCTTGTCAAGAAATAGTTAAGTTTGCTCAAGACAATTTACCCTTAATTCTCCCCTAAGCGAGGACGAATAATTAAATAAATTGCCGGACCGATTAGAGGCAAAAGGGAAATTACCAGCAACAGGAAAGGATTTTTTAATCCCCGTCGGGTTAGATCATCTTGCAGCAAAATTGGACATAATAGGGTTAAAAGACAGAAATCTAAACTCATAACATGAATAAAAAGGCTAGTTTGCCACTGATGCCAAAAATCAGACCAATTGCCGTTAATTAATCCGTAAGCGATTAAAATTGCCGCAGTAATTAGGGCAATTACTCCCAACCAAGGTGAGTCTAAAAGTTTAATGACCAGATTTTTTTTACCGGTAAAATTGCTGTTGGGTTGACGGAGAGTTAGATAGGGTAAAATAGCGAAAGCACCCACGGCAAAGGAGGCAAAAGTAAAGGGCCAAGCGATGATTTTTTGGTCACGACCATCGATAATTAAAAGGCTAGTGTAGATAAGTGGCCAAACTCCCATCAGGTTAAAAAGAGCGATAATTAACGGGTTAATATTTTGCCATTTGCCAGTGGAAAGATCGATAATTAAATTCATTGTATCTGGTTGGTCGGGGGGTGCTAGTAAAAAAGCGTATAATCCGAAGCCTAACCAAAGTAAACCGAGAATAATTTTTGTTAACATGAGAGTAGATAATTAGATTAATTGAGTCATGGGTGTTTCAGCAGAAATTCTAGTACAAAAGTGATCAAAAAATCAAGCAATATTAGCTAATCAATGATCGCTAAGTAGGTAGGCGTTAAAAATTATCAGATGCCCCCCTTATTAAGGGGAGATTCCCCCGCCTATCGGCACCCCCCTTATCAAGGGGAGATCCCCCCGCCTATAGGCACCCCCCTTATCAAGGGGAGATCCCCCCGCCTATCGGCACCCCCCTTATCAAGGGGGGCAGGGGGGATCGAACCTAAAATCCATTTTTAATTTAATTATAACCAGCTACTTAATTTTTAGGGAAGACGACGAGGATTCATGGTTTCTCCTGGGGTAATTTCTGCACTTTTGGAGTGGAGTAAGCGAGTTTGTTCGAGGATAGTTTCTAAGTCTTCATCCGAGAATTCTTGTACATAGTTTAATTTGACTTCTTCTAGGAAGATAATTAATAACATCTCGATTCTTTCTAGACTGTGACGGGATTGTAATTCCCCGGCGAGAGATTGCCCGAAACGTTGGACTAATTGCTGTAATAAACGCTCAAAAACTTCGTCTTCCTGGGTAATCTTGTCAGCTATATTAACAAAGGATTGATACAATTGACTAGATAGACGATTACTCAAGTCAGTTTTTAACCCTTTCATGCCGGGTAATCGCAATAAGCTCTGATACGCAGGAGTTTGACTGAGAATTTTCTCGATATTGTATTTAATTAAAGCTTCTGCTTCCGGTTTAACTTGCGGTAAAACCTTATCAACAGTGCTATTAACTACTAACCGAAAAATTTCGATAACTTCATTAGTATCATTGAGATTATTATATCCACCACTAAGGGATTGATCGAGAAATTTCTCCACTTGTCCCCGTCGGATATATTCCTGTATTTGATTAATAATTCTCAGGAATATTATCTCAGTAATATCTTTAGAAATTAGCGCAACTAAGCCTTTAACTGCCTGTTCTTTAATCAACCTTAAGTTAATAATTTTAACTTGATCTAGGCGAATAACGGTAGGAATAAATCGCAACCATCTCCAGATAGGAATAAACAGAAAAATATCATACCAACGCCATAACATAGCCTCGCGCCAACGCAGACCTTTATGAGTGCGAGCAATCCACCAAGTTCTTAGCATAAATTCCCAGAAAAAGATGGTGCCAAAGAAAAAATCGATCGCCTCAAAGTTATCTATCGGTCTCCCATCTTCTCCCAGGGGACGAAAATAATTAGTTTCTATTAAAGGTTGAATTTCTTGATTGAAAAATTTCAACTCTTTTTCCCAGCCATTTTGACTGAGATAATCCCAAGTCCAAAACTTCTGAAAGGCTGCTTTTGCGGAAACATTTTCTGTTTTAAAAACCCGCAAGCGCATTTTATTTTTAATCTTTTCTAAAGTCCCAGTTTTCTCGGCCGAGGCAAAGGGATTATTATCGATCATATCGACACTTTTTTGGCGTAAATTTGCTAAAATTTTCTCAATCTCTTGGCGATATTCTTGCAGATTAAACTCTGGGTTAAAGAGTTTTTGATTAATTATTTCATTAAGTTTATCAACCGTAGCTAAATATTCGCTGGTACTGCGATAGGGTTTAATTCCTTTCACCACATCATAATTAGCGATTCCTTTAACAAAGGGAATTTTTAGGGGTTTGTCGGGAGGTATTTGTAATTCTTGAAAGGCAATCGGCCCGAGTTGTATTGGTTCATTAAATCTTAATAAAGTTATTTGCAAGCGTCCCTGTAACCAAAAATCTCGCAGGGGAATATAGGTTAAATCGAAAATAACCAGAATATAATTGCATAACACCAATAGGGCCATGCAAGTCTCAAAGAGATTGCGTAGGGAAAAACGACGGTTTCTGATCACGGGGTTTTTAGTCAAAGTCATTAGCCTAGAAAGCACACTTTGACTATGGTAAACCGAAAACGCCTAATTTTTTTACCTGAAAGCGATTGCCCTGAATTGATTTTTATCTGTCAACAAGCCTAGGTTAAAATAGAGAGACAAACGTTGAAACAGAGTCTAGTCAATGACAGCACGGCAACCTCGCCACAGCAAAGAGGAATTTGCCCGACGTGGCGATGAACTCTATCAATCCCAAGTGCGATCGAAGTCAAAGAGGTCAAGCCTGATAGTGCGACAACCTCCTTACAGAGATAGGATAGTAGAATGGAGGAGGCTACCATATCGCTTCTTCAGGCTCTAATTTAGTCTTGTAGATCAGTTATTACCATGAAAGAAAAAGTATACTTGGATTCCACGGTTCCGAGTTATTACTTTGATGAGCGTGAAACTCTAAAAGCTTTTACCGAAGTCACAAGGAAGTGGTGGTCGGAAATGTCCAGTTATTATGATTTATATATTTCGGATGCCGTGCTTCAAGAACTAACCGACGGAAACTATCCGCGTAAAGCTGAAATTATCCATTTGGTTTCGACGATTCCTTTGCTACCGCCGACTTCTGCTCTTGAACAAGTTGTCGAGTTTTATCTTGCCAACTATGTCATGCCAAGGTCTCTTGTGGGCGACGCTCTACATCTTGCCTATGCCAGCTATTTTGACATTCAATATCTCCTTACTTGGAATTGCAACCATCTAGCGAATGCTAACAAACGGAAGCATATTCGCGTTATCAATGCCCGTCTTGGCTTGTCAACACCTGAAATTGTCACACCACTTGAACTATTCAAAGAGGAGAACAACTTATGATCCGCTCAGAGATTTTGCAAGAAAAAGATAAAACTCAAACAAGATTGTCGGAGGAATGCACGTCCATCCATGACTATTTACTGAAGTCTCACATTGCCGCGAAAAAGGCTGCGGAATCCTACGGGTTTACTCTCAAATACGCTGAATTGCCTAACTTGCCATCATCTTAACTCAAATTGAGATCGCTTAAAGGTGATCACCTTGCCTCCTAGGTTGAGTTGAGCGAAACAATACGGGGTCGAAAATGGCTCAATTCGATTGAAAAAGCGCAACCCAACCACCTCAACGGTTGTTATTACTTATATAATAGACTACATAAGCTTTATTGATCGCTTTGTCCTATGTCCGAATCAGCTGCTGGAATTCCTGTTTCCAAACCCCAAAATATCTGGAAACGACAAGTTAAAGTCAATCTGAGAAGTCTCTTTAGTACCCTGGGAAAAGCCGCTCTTAACGGGGCATTTTTGCAGTGGGATGATCTGGCCGAAAATGGAGTAGAAGTTTTAGATGATCTTGGTTTAAGTCGGACTCCGGGGGAATTAGCGGGTTTATTAATAAGTCAATCGCTAATGAAAGCGATGAAAGGATTACTTAAAAGTAATGCTGATTTACTGCCCCAAGAAGTTGAAAAGCTGCCTTTAAAAGAACTTTACCGTCAGATTACCGACTTTTTAGAAGAGCCGGAATTAATTCTCGATCAAGATTTTTTTGAGCATCCCGAAAGATTACCTATAGTCGCACCAATCCAAGCAGCTTTTTTACGGTGGTTAACAACAAATAATTTAATCAGTAATTACCAGGAAGCACAGAGCCTAAGTAACCGTTTACCAGCTTATTTTGTCTTAGCGTTGCAGGAACAATGGAAAGATAAACGAGATGAATACAGTCTGCTTTTAGATGAAATCTACACTCCTTTTAACAATGCTTGGAAACGAGAAAGCGGCTGGTTACATTATCGAGCTTGGTTGCAAAAACAGATCGATGAACCTATTTTTTGGGAAACCTTTAGTTTAAAGCAAATTTATGTACCTCTACGGGGATTTTATGAAGAAGAAGAAATAAAAGCCACCACAGACACAGATTACCATCGAGAGCCATCATGTAAACGCATTGTTATCAAACTCCAAGAGCAGTTAGAAACATGGTTAGAAGCGGCAAAATCCGATGATGCTATACGTTTATTGACCGGTGGGCCGGGTAGTGGAAAATCGTCTTTTTGTAAAGTATTTGCTGCCCAACAAGCTCGCTTAGAAAAACAAGTTTTATATATTCCCTTGCATCGCTTGAGTTTCTCCACAGATTTAGTAACAGCAGTTAAAACTTTTGTTCAACATGACGGTTTTTTACCAGAAAATCCCCTAGAACCTAGCGATCAAGATTTACAATTACTAATTATCTTTGATGGCTTAGATGAGCTATCTATGCAGGGAAAAATCGCCCAAGAAGTCGCCCACAATTTTATTAATGAAGTACGAGAACAGGTCAAAAGTTTTAATCAAAATAAAACCCGTTTACAAGTGTTGATTAGCGGGCGTGATGTGGTGGTACAATCCAATAAAAATAATTTTAAAAAACCTCAGCAAATTATCACTATTTTACCCTATTGGGTTGGTAACAGCGATAATTTTAGCGATGTCGATAACTTATTAAAAGTCGATCAACGTCATCAATGGTGGCAACAGTATGGGCAAGCTAAAGGGAAAAACTATGCACAATTACCGCCGGAATTATCGGGGGAAAATTTACAAGAAATTACCGCTCAACCGCTATTAAATTATCTTATTGCTCTCACTTTTGAACGAGGCGAGGTTCAATTTTCCCAAGAAACTAACCTCAATAATATTTATGAAAATTTGCTCAAGGCAGTCTATGAGCGAGGTTATGAAAAAAATAGTCCAGGCCACCGGGCTATAGAAGGGATTACAGAAAAAGATTTTGTGCTAATTTTAATGGAAATTGCCCTTTCCTGTTGGCATGGTAACGGTAGAACCACCACCGTGAGAGAGATTGAAGAACATTGTGAAAATAATGGCTTAAAAAATCTCCTAAAAAATTTCCAAGATAGTTTTAAAAGCGATTCCCAAGGGAGTATTACCCGTCTTTTAACAGCCTTTTATTTTCGAGAAAGTGGCGATTTACGAGGCAGCGAAAAAACCTTTGAATTTACCCATAAAAGTTTTGGTGAATATTTAACTGCCCGCAGAATTGTTGACCGAGTTAAGCAAATTCATAAGAAATTACAAGACAGTGAAGATGATTATGACAATGACTACGATTCCAGACAAGCTTTAATCGCCTGGGCGACTTTATGCGGACCGACGGCAATAGATGAATATCTTTTTAGTTTTGTTGTCAATCAAATGCAATTACAGTCCCCTGATGAAGTGAAACAGTGGCAGAAAACTCTGGGTCATTTAATTGAATATCTTTTGGTCAAAGGAATGCCGATGGAGAAAACAAACTGCCGCAATTTTCAGGAGGAAATGCGACAGGCACGCAATGCCGAGGAAGCTTTATTAGCGCTATTTAATGCCTGTGGGCGAGTCACCGAAGAAATTTTTCCCATTCAATGGCCTTCTCCTGAAGCTTTCGGCAATTGGTTGGCCCGTCTTCAGGGACAAAGAATAGATTTTGAGCCTATGTTTGTGTTAAATTGTCTCAGTTTTCTTGATTTACAAAACTGTCTGTTGATACATCGAGATCTTTGCAGGGCTAATCTTGAAAGGGCTAATCTTGAAAGGGCTAATCTTTATGGGGCATATCTTGTAGGGGCAAATCTTGAAGGAGCAAATCTTGAAGGGGCAAATCTTAAAGGGGCAAATCTTTACATGGCAAATCTTTACATGGCAAATCTTGAAAGGGCAAATCTTTACAGGGCAAATCTTGAAGGGGCAAATCTTGAATGGGCAAATCTTAGAGGGGCAAATCTTGTAGTGGCTAATTTTAAAGATGCTAACGTCAAAGGGACGATTCTCGATACGGAAGTTAAAACCGAGTGACTCTTCTAAGTTCTGTGTGATAAGTTTAACTTACAATATGATCGATCAGTCTTTGTGTCCTTTGTGTCTTTGTGGTTCGTTCCACCCCCTCGCTAGGAAGAATGTATCTTAGAATACATTTTACCCACCAAACCCAAGAGAGCCGATTATCTGGTGAGTGGGGATAAATCGGATTTGCTAAAACTAGCCTCGTAGGGTGTGTTAATAAAGTATTGACAATGTAAATACATCCTGCCTACACTACAAGTATGGATGTCTATTTTGTCCTCAGTGGCATTACTTTTGTTTGGAATGACGAGAAATCTAGGATTAACCCGATCAACCATGACGGTATTATGAAAGTTGAGGCATTAAAAAAACGACTGGAGAAAAATCGCCCTATGACTACAATCACGATTCGTATTCCCGAAGATGTGATTGAAGATTTAAAGCGGGTTGCACCGTTACTTGGTTTCTCAGGTTATCAACCTTTGATGCGTGCTTACATTGGACAAGGGCTGCGTGCGGATTTGGAGCGTCTAGAGGGAGATACAATTTCTGCTCTCGTTGCTAGTTTGAAGCGTCATGGTGTGAGTGATGAAGTGCTGCAAGAAGCGTTGAGTGAAATTACTCCGCGTTAGTCTAGGTTTTCGGCCTCCTAGGTTGAGTTAAGCGAAACAATACGGGGTCGAAAATGGCTCAATTCGATTGAAAAAGCGAAACCCAACCACCCCAACGGTTATTCTTAGTTGGGTGTAAAGCACCTTATCTGAGGTTAAGATTTATTCTTTCTAATTGTTGCTAGAAATGGGTTATGATGTTTATGCGTTTAGGGGCTAAAGGAGAAAAATCATGGTACGTTGGTCACTAACTGGATCAGCTTTAGGACAAAAAGGCGCAAAAAAGGGAATCTTATCCCAATACGTTGAAGAAGCGGCACAAAGACTGAGCTTTGAAGAAACCGTGGATTCTGTCCAAGAACGTAACTTGCGTTATTCCGAGGAAGAAATCGAAGAATCTATCAATGAGGCTATCCGAGAAACTCGTGCTGCGTCTCGTTCTTGATACCAATATTCTAATTTCTGCACTGTTACGCAAAAACACACCGCCTTATCTTCTTTATACAGCTTATCCCTACCTAGGATGAAAATAATTATAAATTTCCTTAGCTAATTGTTCCCCAATTCCTGTCACCTGTTGCAATTGTTCTAGGGAAGCTTCGCGAATATAATCCAGAGAATGAAAATGAGCTAATAACTCTTTTTGTCGCTTAAAACCTAAACCCGGTATCTCATCCAAACGGGAACGGCGACTTTTTTGCATCCTTTGTTGTCGGTGAAAGCTAACAGCAAAGCGGTGCGCTTCATCCCTGACTCGACGCAATAATTGCACTCCGGGTTGTTCCTTATCCGTCTCTAAAGGAGAGGATTCTCCTGGTAAAAAAATCTCCTCTCTCTGTTTAGCTAAACTAACAACTTTTACCTGTTCTAATAAATTCATCTCCCCTAAAACTGTCACCACTGCCGATAATTGTCCTTTTCCCCCATCAATCATAACCAAATCGGGAAAATCATCACTTTCGGCAATATTATCGGTATTTTCGGCATAACGACGAAAACGCCGCCGAATTACCTCTGCTAAACTGGCAAAATCATCGGAATGGCCGATTTTAACCTCGGGATTTTTGATTTTATAGTGACGATAATGTTGATTAGCGGCCACCCCATCGATAAACACCACTCCCGACGCGACTGCATTAGAACCCTGAATATGAGAAATATCATAACCCTCGATGCGGTGGGGTAGTGCTGGTAAATCGAGAATTACCGCTAAATCCTGCAAAGACTGTAAATCTCGGTCGGCGCTTCTTTTCGTCTTTTCTAACTCATAAAGAGCGTTTTTCTCGACCATAGCTAATAAATCCGCTTTACTTTGCCGTTGGGGAACAGTTAACTCGACTTTGCGACCTTTTTTTTCCCTTAACCACCCCGCTAACACCTCACCTTCCGGTAATTCGCAGGGTAACAGGATTTCGCTGGGAATTTCCACCCCTTCCACCGATAAATAATGTTCTTCCAGGACTTTTTGCAGGATTTCTCCCTCGTTTGCTGACTGACTATCGGCAAAAAATCCCAAACGTCCCACCAAACGACCAGAACGCACTTGGAATAATTGTATGCAACAATGCTGCTCGTCCTTAGCTAAAGCGATCGCGTCCCGGGATACGGTATCATCAGGTAAAGAGACTTTTTGATCGGTATTAAGAGCCTGTAATCCGCGAATTTGATCCCTAATCGTGGCCGCTTTTTCAAAATCTAGGTTTTCCGACGCTGCGAGCATCTTTGTCGCTAATTTCTCTAATAATTCCCCCGTCCTTCCCTGAAAAATCATCGCCACTTTCTGCAAGGTTTCCCGATAATCTTGGGGACTAATTAATTTTTGACAAACCCCCGGACAACGACCGATATCATAATTTAAACAGGGACGGTCTTTAAACAGAGGTTGGGGACGTTGACGCAGGGGAAAAGTGCGTTTAATTAGGTGTAAAGTGTAGCGCAGCAGCCTAGTATCGACGTAGGGACCATAATAACGGTCTTTTTGGTTATTTATGCTACGTTTGCGGGTGATAAAAATGCGCGGGTAGGTTTCCGACCAAGTAATACAAATGTATGGATATTTTTTATCGTCCTTGAGGAGAGTATTAAAATGGGGCTGATGTTGTTTAATTAGATTAGCTTCCAGGGCCAAAGATTCTGCTTCCGTGTCGGTGACGATAAATTCAATTTCTGTCACCTGTCGCACCATCAAAGCAATGCGGGGACTGAGGGGTTGACTGGGACGAAAATAGGAACGGACTCTAGACCGGAGTTTTTTGGATTTACCGATGTAGAGAATTTCGCCATTTTGGTCGCGCAGGAAGTACACCCCCGGTTCGAGGGGAATTTCCCGAAGACGATTTTCTAGGCGATCGAGGTCTTGGATTAGGATAGAGTTAAGATTATTCCCGAACATCCTTTTATATTAGACAAAAAAATTACGCCAGTGGGTATTAGCTGACGTTTGGCAAGATATTCGAGGCAAATCTTCACAAAAATTAATAAGCTTCCGATTCGATTTGCTTAATCGGGACGAAACACTCTCCGGGGAGAAGAATCGGTTTATTGTTAAAAATCAATTGGCCGCGATGATTGTCGCGGTTAATAGCGACACCGAAAGGACGTTTACTAACTCGGCTGTTGAGGGTACAGTAGATGCGATAAATGCGTCTGGCTGCCCGTAAGACAGTAGGATCTAACAAAATTGGGATTTCCATATCGACACGCTGTTGTTCTGTTTTCTCGGATAGGGCCACCATCTCACTCGTCTCCCCACGATTAAATTGACGTATTTATTAAATCAATGGTATATGACGATTTCCGAATTTGGCACTTTTGTTATGATTCTAAAACTTTCAGGATGGCCTGGCCCATAGCTTGGCATCCCACCAAGGTCATACCTTCTGAGAAAATATCTCCGGTACGATAACCGAACTCTAAGACTTTTTCCACGGCTTTTTCCAGTGCTGCTGCCGCTAAAGGCTGATTTAGCCCATATCTTAACATCATAGCAGCACTGAGAATCTGGGCGATCGGATTGGCTTTATCTTGGCCGGCGATATCCGGGGCCGAACCGTGGACAGGTTCAAAAACTCCCACTCCAGCAGTCCCTAAACTAGCGGAGGGTAACATTCCGATACTACCAGTTAACATGGCCGCTTCATCGGAGAGAATATCACCGAATAAATTGCCCGTGACGATAGTATCAAATTGTTTGGGGGCCCGGACTAACTGCATGGCTGCGTTATCGACGTAGAGATGGGAAAGTTCCACATCGGGGTAATTAGCGGCGATTTTCGTCATCCGGTCGCGCCAAAGTTGGGAAACATCAAGAACATTAGCTTTATCGACGGAACAGAGTTTCTTGCCGCGTTTTTGGGCAATTTCAAAGGCTACCTTAGCGATGCGGTCCACCTCCGATTCCAAGTAAACCATGGTATTTACACCGCATTTTTCTCCCGTTTCTGTCTCAAAAATCCCCTTCGGTTGACCGAAATAGACCCCCCCGGTCAATTCCCGGACGACCATGATATCCACTCCCTCGATAATCTCCCGTTTGAGACTAGAAGCGTCGATTAATTGCGGAAAAATGGTGGCAGGACGTAAATTAGCAAAAAGACCTAAACCAGATCTTAAGCCTAATAATCCCGTTTCTGGCCTTTGCTGCCGGGGCAAATTATCCCATTTATAACCCCCAATAGCGGCCAGGAGAACAGCATCACTATTTTTACAGGCGCTCAGGGTTGCTTCGGGGAGGGGACTGCCGGTTTCATCAATGGCTGCCCCTCCAATTAAAGCGGTTTGGAAGTCAAACTGGAGGTCAAATTTTTTACCGATGACTTTCAGTATCTCTACGGTGACAGCGAGGATTTCCGGCCCGATGCCATCGCCGGGTAGTAGGGTAATGCGATACTGTTGCGTCATAGTTCTAGAACGGTAAAATAGGTCAGACTCTTGATTATAACATAGTTAGGTGGGCTTTTTTCTCCTAAAAATGTCAATCTTTCTCAGAAAAACTGGGGAACCGCCAGCGAATTAGCTAGGGAAATTCTCAATCTTCCGGTATTAATTAAAGGGGCAGTTAATCCCCGATAACTACACTAATTCCACATGGGAATCATCCCCAATCATAAAGCGTAAAGCTTTTGGACGTTGGGGAGCGATTTCTAATTTTGCCCGTCGTCCGATAACACTATCAACTATGCGCTGATGAATGCCAATAATCGTGGCATCTTTGAGAATAACACTGTGTTCTATGTCGGCATCAATTAATTTTACTCCATTAGCTATACTGCTGTAGGGACCGATAAAACAATTCTCAATGTGACAATTTTCTCCAATAATGACAGGACCGCGAATGGTACTATTAATAATTTTACTACCCTGACCAATTTGTACCCGTCCGATCACCTGACTATTAGCATCAATTTCTCCCTGTAAAGCGATTTCTAGACAGGTATCGAGGATAATCCGATTGGCCTCTAATAAATCATCTTTTTTACCGGTATCTAACCACCAACCCAGTAGTTTATTGGCTTCTACTGCTTTATTTTGATTGATTAATTCTTGGATAGCGTCGGTAATTTCTAACTCACCCCGGCCCGAAGGTTGAATAGATGCGATCGCTTGATGAATGGTGGGAGCAAAAAAATAAATCCCCACCAAAGCTAAATTTGAGGGGGGTTCTTTGGGTTTTTCGACTAAGTATAAAACTTTGCCAGTTTCATCTACTTTTGCCACCCCAAAAGCACTAGGATTAGACACTTTTCGCAGGAGAATTAAAGCGTCAAGAGACTGTTGGTGAAAAGAGTCTAAAAAGGGCGATAAATCATCCTCGATTAGGTTATCACCCAAGTACATAATAAAGGGGGAATCTCCTAGGAAAGATTGGGCAGTTTTAACCGCGTGAGCTAATCCAGCTGGTTGATCTTGGCGAATATAAGTTATCTTAGCCCCAAACTGTTCACCATTGCCCGTGGTCTGACGAATTTCTTCCCCAGTTTCGGGACTGATAATAATGCCAATATCGGTAATTCCTGCAGCCACAATTGATTCGATTCCATACCATAAAATCGGTTTATTGGCCACGGGAACTAACTGTTTTGCCCCAGTATAAGTTAGGGGACGTAACCTCGTACCTTTACCACCGGATAAAATTAGTGCTTTCATAGTTTTAAAGATTAAATAGTTGGTTGAGCATAGCTTTGAGGGAATCTCGCCAATAGGGAGGAATATAATCCAATTGTTGCGAGATTTTTTGACCAGAAAGAACCGAATAGGCCGGACGCACTGCTGGGGTAGGATATTCAGCAGTAGTAATGGGAATTACTCTCTGAATTTTTAGGGGAATACCGCTTATTTTTGCCTCCTCAAAAATCGCTTTAGTTAAATCAAACCAACTAGCGACACCGCTATTAGTAAAATTATAGATTCCTGGGGGATTATCGACATTAATTAGAAGGTGAGTAATGGCCGTGGCGATATCTTTTGCCCAAGTGGGACTTCCCACCTGATCAACAACTACTTTTAACTCCTCTCTTTCCTTGCCTAATCTCAGCATAGTTTTGACAAAATTACTTTTGCCATAACTGCCGTAAACCCAAGCAGTCCGGAGGATAATTGCCTGAGAATTAACAGTTTTAATTTCCTCTTCTCCCCTTAACTTTGATTGTCCATAAACCCCTAAAGGATTAGTGAGATCGGTTTCTAGATAGGGGGTATTTTTCCGACCATCAAAGACATAATCGGTAGAAATATGGAGAAATTTAGCTTTAATTTTCTCGGCAGATTCCGCCATGATTTTTGGAGCTATAGCATTGATAGAATAGGCTAAATCTGGTTCGGTTTCGGCTTTATCCACTGCCGTATAAGCGGCGGCATTAACCAGATAATCGGGGTGAATTTCCCTAATTAACTGGCTGATTTTTTCCGAGTTAGTTAAATCTAGTTCTTCTCGACCGATACTAATAACTTCGCCCAAGTATGGCAAAGTTACCTGTAACTCTTGTCCTACCTGACCTTTAGCACCAATTAGTAAAACTTTTTTCATCGTCTTTAGGGGAAAACTTCCACGGATTTAAAGGGTTGTCCAGCTTGGTCTTTAGGGGAGAGAATCGGGGGGGTCTCTAGGGGCCAATCAATCCCTAAATCGGCATCATTCCATGAAATAGTTTTTTCGTACTTTGGATAATAATAATTAGTGGTTTTGTAGAGAAATTCTGCTCGATCGGAGAGGACTAGAAAGCCATGGGCAAAACCTTCGGGAACCCAGAAAATACGTTTATTTTCCGCACTTAAAACACAGCCTACCCATTGCCCAAAAGTGGGGGAACTTTGACGCGCATCCACTGCCACATCAAAAACACTACCATTCACCACTCGCACCAGTTTACCCTGGGGATTGGGGATTTGATAGTGCAATCCTCGCAGGACATTTTTTAGGGACATAGAGTGATTATCCTGGACAAAAGTGGTATTAATCCCAGTTTTTTCTCGAAAATCTTTCTGATTAAAACTCTCCAAGAAAAAACCTCGATCGTCTCCGTAAACTTGCGGTTCAATGATTAAAACATCAGGGATTTCCGTCGGAATAACTTTCATAAAATCGGAGACAAGATAACTTTTGCGGGTAGTCTAGCACAAAAGGGCATTTTTTTCTAAAGTTTTTTATTAATCTTTCCCCGGTAACTGAATAATGATAAGATGAGCCTAACTTAGTCAGAGCATAAACGACGTGGTACAAGTCTCTACACACACCGCTACTCAATCTATCCCCATGGAGGGAGAAGCCTTAAAAAACTGGTTACAGACTAGGGCTAATCAGATTATCGCCGGCGATCGACTCAGTAAGCAAGAGGCCCTAGCTTTAACTGCGATCGAAGGTCAGGAAAATATTTTCAGCTTATGTGAGGCTGCCGATCGCATTCGTCAGGCCTGTTGTGGTAATACGGTAGATTTATGTAGCATTATCAACATAAAATCGGGAAGTTGTTCGGAAAATTGCAGTTTTTGTTCCCAATCCGTCCACCATCCCGGTCAAGATTCGCCTATCTACGGTTTAAAAAGTCGCGAGGAAATCGTCAGCCATGCGAAAGCGGCAGCCGACGCGGGGGCCAAACGCTTCTGTTTAGTTAGTCAAGGTCGGGGATTAAAGTATAATAGCCCCAAATCCAAGGAATTCGAGGAAATACTGGCCACAGTTCAAGAAATCATCGAAACAGCCAAGATTAAACCCTGTTGCGCCCTAGGAGAGTTAACCCTCCCCCAAGCCCAGGCCTTAAAAGAAGCTGGAGTTACCCGTTATAATCACAATCTGGAAGCTTCCGAGAATTTTTATCCTAACGTGGTCTCCACCCACAGTTGGCAGGATCGGGTAGAAACGGTAAAAAACCTGAAAGCGGCGGGAATTCAGGCTTGTACGGGCGGAATTATCGGTATGGGGGAAAGTTGGACCGATCGCATTGATTTAGCTTTTTCTCTGGCGGAATTAGAAGTGGAATCAGTGCCGATTAACCTATTAAACCCCAGAAGTGGCACCCCTTTAGGTCATTTACCCAAACTGGACCCTTTTACTGCCCTAAAAGCGATCGCCATTTTCCGGTTTATCTTACCTCAACAAATTCTCCGTTATGCCGGGGGACGAGAGGCAGTGATGGGAGAATTGCAAAATCTGGGGCTAAAATCGGGAATTAATGCTATGCTGATTGGGCATTATTTGACCACCCTAGGACAACCGCCCCAACAGGATCAGGCGATGTTGGCTGATCTTAGTTTAATAGGAGGAGAAGCCCCCATCCCCGGTGAATACCAACCCTAACAGGCAACCTAAATCACGTCGAGGACAAGAATCTCCACCGCGGCGCACTTCCGCGTCGGTTCCCAATGAGTTAATCTGGGCTTTGATTGGTTTGTTGCTGACAATTTTTAGTACATTTGTTCCAGTAAGCCTAGCTAGTTGGTCAGCTGCGGGTCTATCTTCGCAAAAACTAGGCATAACTTACCAAATTGGGGCAGTATTATTAACGGGCTGTCTGGGGGGCAAAAATGCCGGGCTTCTTGCCCAGGTGGCCTATATTTTTCTCGGTTTAACTTGGTTGCCAGTGTTTGCCCAGGGTGGGGGAATGGGTTATCTGAAAGAAGCCAGTTTTGGCTATATTTTAGGCTTTATGCCGGGGGCATGGCTGTGTGGTTGGTTGGCTTTTCGCTGGCGGGCTAAGATAGAAACTCTGGCTTTAAGTGCCTTTGCCGGTTTGTTAGTGATTCATCTGTGCGGTTTATTATATATGCTGGGATTGTCGATTTTTCAGCCCCAAGCCAGTCAAATCACCTTTCCCGATAGTTTGCCCACCCTATTTATGAATTATTCAGTCTGGCCATTTTTAGGGCAATTAGTAGTAATTTGTGTGGTGGTAATTATTGCCTTTTTCTTCCGTAAATTATTATTTTATTGATGCCAGAGCCAATGTTAAAAAAAAATCGCTGGTTTTGGATAGTGGCGGTGCTTGGTCTAAGTTTAGACCAAGTAACTAAGTATATAACCGTGCAGAGTTTTGAGCAAATCGGTGATACTTTTCTGGTTATTCCGGGGGTTTTTCATTTAACCTATGTGATTAATACCGGGGCGGCTTTTAGTGCTTTTCGGGGCGGTGTTGGTTGGCTCAAATGGCTATCCTTATTAGTTAGTTTGGGATTAATGGCTTTTGCTTACTTTGGACCGCATTTAAGCCGTTGGGAACAATTAGCCTACGGTTTTATTTTAGCGGGGGCTTTCGGCAATGGTATCGATCGCTTTTTGTTTGGTTATGTGGTGGATTTTCTCGATTTTAGATTGATTAATTTTCCTGTTTTTAATCTGGCTGATGTCTTTATTAATATCGGGATTATTTGCCTATTAATTTCGACTTTTCCCCACAAGTCAAGGGTCCCGTAGGGGCGAAGCATTCGAGCGATAACCTATCGCTGAAACCGTAGATTTCCTATCCGAATGCTTCGCCCTTACTTTTTCTGTTCAAAAAAAATTGGTGATTTAGTATTATATTCCTGGAGTACTGATCATTTAAATATTTTGTAAATCCAGATAATTCCTGTTGAGTACCAATCATAATAAATCCGTTGAGTATAAGCTACATATCAGCAGAGGCACTCATGCAAAAGGGGGAATAAATAATCAGTTTTTAATAACTGGATTTAGTATTACATATTCCTGTGCTTGTTCAAGCAAATAATAAACGTCCTTTAGGTTCAGGAATTTCTCGGCCTAATTCCTGTGCTGTTTCAATCCATTGTTGAATAATGATTTCAGCATTTTGTACAGCTTCTTGATAAGTTTCTCCATCAGCCATACATCCTGCCAGTTCTGGAACTTCAACGATAAATAGTTGATCCTCATTACTCCAGTAAATAATCAGTTCATAACGAATTTTCATCCTGTTTACTCATACATCCAATACATATACAAGCAAAATAGTCGGCTCTCTCAACATCATGGTATAAAGTGTTTGTAAATGTGACATTTTGGGCGTTTACCCTAACTTTAATCCTTAACCTAATCCTAACACGATTAGTTAACCTCGATCGGGTGAGAATTGCCCACCCAAAAAACTATGCTTCTGTTTCAGAAATAGAGCGATCGAATTTACTAACTAACTGAGGATTTTCTGACCAAGCATCGATAATACTAATATTCCCATTGAGAAAATTCTGTTTAATAGCGCGACGTTGAATTTTGCCACTGGCAGTTTTGAGAATTGTTCCCGATTTAGCCAGAACAATCGCATGGGTCATAATTTCGTGTTCTTCGGCGATTTCTTGACGGATATCGGCAATTAATTTGGCCGTATCTAATTCCCCGCTGCGACGCTCTAATTCCTGGACAATAACTAACTGTTCTTCCCCGTTATCTTCAATGGAAAAAGCGGCGCCATAATCGGGACGAAAAACCTCATTAAGATGCTGTACTGACCATTCTAAATCTTGGGGATAATGATTACTGCCACGGACAATAATTAAATCCTTAATCCGTCCCGTGATATGTAATTCCCCATCGAGAAGAAAACCTAAATCTCCGGTGCGTAAAAACGGCCCTTCTCCTGTATCAGTAAGATAAGCTTGAAAAGTCTCTTTGGTTGCGTCTTCCCGTTGCCAATATCCAGCGGCCATACTGGGGTCACTGGCCCAAATTTCGCCCACTTCATCGGCTGCACAAAGGGTGAAAGTATCGGGATTAACCATAGCTATACGGGTATCACAGACGCGACGACCACAACTGGGGACGTATCTAACTCCCGTGGTTCGATCGGAACCTACAGGGACAATTTTACCGCGTTCGTAGGCGGTGGCATCCAAAGCGGTGATAATTGGGGTGGTTCCCTTGGGTTTATTGGAAATCAAGAGGGTATATTCAGCTAATCCGTAGGCAGGGGCGAAAGTTTGCCAAGAAAAGCCATAATCTGCAAAAGTATCGACAAATTTAGCCATGACCTTCGGATTAATCGGTTCGGCGGCATTTCCCGCGGCCTGCCAACTGCTCAGGTCTAATTCCGCTAAATCGGCAGCTTTAATCCTGCGAGTACAAAGATCATAGGCGAAGTTGGGCGCTTGACTATGAGTAACTTTGTACTTAGTAATATTTTTTAACCACTGCATCGGACGCTTAATAAAAGCAAAGGGAGACATGAGATAGCAGGGTGTACCGTTGTAGAGGGGGACGGTGATACCTTCGACTAACCCGTAATCGTGAAAATAGGGCATCCAAGTGAGGGTAACGCTATCCGGTTCGTAACCACAAGCTTTTTGCAAGTAACCGCAATGGTGCATCAGGTTAAAATGACTTAGCATCACCCCTTTGGGGATATTAGTCGAACCGGAGGTATATTGCAGATAGGCAAGCGCCGATTTATCCACCTGGGGATCTTGCCATTGGTCCGCCAGGGAAATATCAATTCTTTCGGTAGTAATCCATTTCATTTGGTCGAATTCTGGGAATTCGTCCTTAACACCTTCAATAAGAGTCAGAATACTTTCGGTAACTAGGGCAAAGGTGGCATTAGCATCCTTGACAATTGCGTGTAAACGGGGCAGAGTGCGCTTAAGTCGTCCCGATTCCGGTGGGGGGACGGGAATGGCAATCACTCCCGCGTAGAGACAACCACAAAAAGCGGCCACTACTTCTAAACTTTGAGGATAGAGTAACAGGGCCCGTTCTCCTTGGGCCTGGTATTTTTGCAAATAGGCGGCGATTGCTCTTGCTTGGCGATCGAGTTCACTGTAGGTTAAAGGTGGGGTTTCTTTTTTGCCGTCAATAAGAAAAGTGTAGGCATGGCCCTCTGGTTGTGCCGTGGCGCGGTAACGTAAGAGTTCTACTAGGGTGGCAGGTTGAATTAGGGTTTCAGTCATCGTTGTTATCGGACTTATTGGGGCTATTGTATAGAAGTTTTAAGGTGCGGAGGGCGATCGGTCAAGGTATAGGATTAAGTTATTGGTTGGCTCTCTTAGGTTTGGTGGGTAAAATGTATTCTAAGATACAGTCCTGCTGGCGAGCGAGTGGAAGGAACCACAAAGACACAAAGGACACAGAGATTGATCACTCCTGTATAACTTAAACTTATCACACAAAGAAGAAGAGAGCCTATTAGCTGAAATCCCCCCGCCTTATCTCTGCAATTGTGAGAAAAAAGCTATAATTAATCAATCCTAAAATACCGGGAAAAAGTCATGACAGCCCTAGACATAATCCCAGAAGTTACCTATCCCCCCACAGATTTATGGAGTGATGAACCACCCTTGGAAAGTGATCTACACCTGCAACAGATCATCATTCTCCTTAGTTGTCTAGAATTATTATGGCGCGAGAGGAGTGATTACTACGCTTCGGGAAATCTAACCATCTACTACAACGCGGAACAACTAAAAAAACGTGATTTCTGTGGTCCTGATTTTTTTGTGGTTTTAGATACCGAAAAACGTCCCCGCAAAAGTTGGGTAGTTTGGGGAGAACAGGGTAAATATCCCGATGTAATTGTCGAAATTATCTCCGATTCTACGGCCAATATTGACCGCAATAACAAGAAAATTCTCTATCAAAATACCTTTCGCACTCCTAATTATTTTTGGTTTGATCCTAATAGTTTAGAATTGCAGGGATTTAGACTAATTGAGGGACAATATCAAGCCATTTCTCCCAATGACCGGGGTTATCTGTGGAGTGAACAGTTAGGATTATATTTAGGCATATTTGACCGGAAACTGCGTTATTTTACCGCCGATGGTCAATTAGTCCCCACTCCTCAAGAAGCGGAATTAGAGCAACGACAGGCAAAAGAACAGGCTCTTTTAGAAAAAGAACAGGCTCTTTTAGAAAAAGAAAGGGAACGACAAGCCAAGGAAAAATTGGCACAAAAATTGCGAGAATTAGGCATCGATCCCGATACAATTTGACTGAAGTGGCAAAAGTCCTAAGTAGTCAGATGTTAAAATCAGACACCCCCCTTATTAAGGGGGGATTAAGGGGGGATTTATAATCAGCTACTTAGAGAAAGTAAACCTAAATGAGAGGTCGTGAGAAAACTTATGAGTGATATTGAACTTCGGCAGTCAGTTTATGACCTTCTTTCATCCCTGAGAGGATTGGATGCGCTCAAAAAATTATTCTGGTCTGAGTTAAATTACGAGCGAGAAAATCAAACCCTGTCCCGACGCAATTGGCCGGATAAAGCAGTAGAAGCATTAGCAGAAGATCCAATTTTATTAGCTTCTGGGGGGGAAGATTTTCAGGTTATTTATGCTCGTCTCAACTCTAAGCAACTGCTGCTCAATTTAGAGCGTCTTGTCGTTACTCAACTGCTAAAAAACCATCCCTACACTCTCTTTGTTTTCTCTGATTTCCACCAAGAACGGTGGCATTTTATCAATGTTAAATATGATGTCAAACAAGAAAAACGGCAAGTCTTGCGTCGAATTACAGTGGGTCCGGGGGAACAGTTACGAACCGCCACAGAACGCCTAAGTTTACTGGATTTAGATAATATTAGTTCCGAGTCTCCTTTAGCGATTCAGGAACGTCATGATGAAGCTTTTGATGTTGAGAAAGTTACTAAGAAATTTTTTGAACAGTATCGCTCGGTCTTTGAAAAAGTTGAGCAATTAATTACTAAAACTATCCCTAATGCTGACCAGAGAAGACTATTTACTCAGAAGCTGTTTAATCGCCTGATGTTTATTGTTTTTATCCAGAAAAAAGGTTGGCTGAAGTTTAACGAACAAACAGACTATCTAGAAACCTTATGGCAGGATTATCAGAATGATAACAGCACCTCGGACAAAAACTTTTATTATAATCGCTTGACTCATCTGTTTTTTACGGGACTGAATAATCCCCAACAAACGGATATTATTGGTATCAATAACGGTGGTTTTCTTCGGCAAATAATCGGCACAGTTCCCTATCTTAATGGGGGATTATTTGAACAGGATGAGGATGACCGCAATCCTAATATAATAGTACCCGATCAGGCGATCAATGTTATCTTACAGGGCCTTTTTAGTAATTTTAATTTCACTGTAACTGAGAGTACACCCCTTGATGTGGAGGTAGCAGTGGACCCAGAAATGTTGGGTAAAGTGTTTGAGGAATTAGTCACGGGAAGACATGAATCAGGTAGTTATTACACACCTAAACCGATAGTTTCTTTTATGTGTCGGGAGGCTTTGAAGGGATATTTAAGCAGTAAGTTAACTTCTGAAAACAAAGAAGCGATTGAGCTTTTTGTTGACGAATATAATGCTATTAATTTAAAGAATCCAGAGGCAGTTTTAGAAACCTTAAAACAGGTCAAAGTCTGTGATCCTGCCTGTGGAAGTGGAGCTTATTTATTGGGAATGTTGCATGAGTTATTAGATTTGCGTCAGTGTTTATTTGCTACTAAAGGCATTGATTATAAAACGGTTTATCAGCGCAAGTTAGAGATTATTGAAACCAATATCTATGGAGTTGATATCGATCCTTTTGCGGTTAATATTGCTCGCTTAAGGTTATGGCTTTCCTTAGCGGTTGAATATGAGGGAGACAATCCGCCACCGCTACCGAATTTGAAGTTTAAAATCGAAACAGGAGATAGTCTAACTGCTCCTAATCCCCAAGGTTCTGGGATGGTGCGCGAGGAGTTTATCCATCGGTTTAGGGAAGCTAAAGCCAAGTATTTAAGAGCGCATTTAGGCAGTGATAAACAAAGTCTTGAACAGGAGATTAATGAGGTTAAGAAACAGATTGCTTTATTAACCCATGGCAGTGCTTCTGTGATTGCGAGTGATAAGGAAGCTATCTCAAAAGGGTTTGATTGGGTGGTGGAGTTTGCCGAGGTATTAGCGGAGGGAGGTTTTGATATTCAGGTAGCAAATCCCCCCTATGTGAGACAGGAATTAATTAAGGATTTAAAACCAACTTTAAAGCAGGTTTACCCGGAAGTTTATACGGGAACATCGGATTTATATTGTTTCTTTTATGCGAGAGCTTTACAATTACTTAAAACTGGGGGAATGTTAGCTTTTATTTCTTCTAATAAGTGGTTTCGGGCAAAGTATGGGGAGAAGTTAAGACAGCATATCGCTGATACTTGTCAGGTGAGAAGTATTACCGATTTTGGGGATTTACCAGTATTCAAGAGTGCGACAGCTTACCCGATGATTTTTATCTCTCAAAAGAGTGGTAAAGTTAGTAACTTACCGATTTTTACTCAAGTTAAATCCTTAGAAGAACCTTATCCTGATGTCTTAGCTATTGTTAGAAAGACTGGACAGAATTTGTCCACAGATGCGATTAAGGGAGCAAATTGGTTGCTCACAGATAGTAACAATACTGACATTTTACAAAAAATGGAAAAAGTGGGAATTACTTTAGAAAATTATATTAATACCAAAATATATGTTGGCATCAAAACTGGATTGAACAAAGCTTTTTGGATTGATGATGCAAAACGAGCAGAATTAATTGCTAAAGACCCTAAAAGTGCAGAGATTATTAAACCTTTAGCTGTGGGTGCTGATGTGCGTAAATGGCGGATCAATTATAAAGATAAATGGTTGATTTTTACAAGAAGGGGAGTTAATATTAATGACTATCCAGCTATAAAAAAATAGGCTCTTCGGGAATTGTTATGCAAATAATTAACTTAAAATAAAATTCGATGAGAGCAACTACGCTCAAAAGTAGCTGAAATTCATACAGGAAAGGACTTAAGGCACAAATAGATTAATACCAAAAGATAGACAATCGAGT